>CAXNGE010000066.1:0-4025 GCA_964201935.1 Alphaproteobacteria bacterium
AACTACTTTTATTCCAGTTTCTTGTTCGAAGTCTTTAAGGACATCTCTTGGAATGACTCCATACCACCCATAGACATTAACAACATTGTTATTTGTCTTTGGTAATTTGTTTGGATAAATAAAAAACGCTAGCGTAAATAGGCAAGCAAAGACTATGACTGTCTTTTTATTTATCACTTTTTTCTCCTGATAATCTTCATATTCTTCCCTTTTTCGGATAAGACTTGTAGGACTTTCTCAAAGACAATGGCAGCCACGCTTATCAGAATTACGCAAATCATAGTATAGATTATCGTACTTTCCTTTGCCAGTTCAAAGATAAAGGAGTTTGATAGGTTTGCTGTTTTTGTTGACATTGATGCAAAGGAACGAAAATAGAGATTAAAAGCTTGCCAGGAGGCCATGATAAAAACGACCATTGCTGCCATTGCATTGATATAATATCTTTTGATGTTATAGGTTAAGTTGACTCCAATGAAAGAGCCAAGAGAGGCGCCTATGAAGAGTAATAGAACAAAAAGCATATCGCAACAGTATCCGTTTTCAGAATAAACGATTGAAACGACGGCGGTTATAACCCAACCGGCTAGTGCAGTTGTTCCGTTAACGACTGGGCTTATTCTTCCAATGAGATATGTTATGATAGGAGCCATGAACAGATTGTTTCCGCCTCCAAGAGATGCGACCAAAAGTCCAGCCAGAAAACCAACTGCGAGAGGAATTATGATGCTCATCTCTGCTCTTGATCTGATGAAGATTTTGTGAGCGGGAAGATACAACATCCATCTTCTCATCATGACAGCAGATCCATGTCTGTTGTTTGTTCCATTGATCCATTCTTTTATGCTTTGAGTCAGCATTATAATTCCGAAAACAAACAGGACGAAGATATAAACATAGATGAATTTGCTAACGACGGCTCTTGAACCTTCTGAATATTTCAGCAGAATCCACTCACATGCAGCGCCAAGAAATCCTCCGAGAAGAATATAGGTTGCTAGGTGAAAATCAACGTCTCTTTTTCGTTTATAGGACAGGAAGCTTGCAAGATTTGTTCCAACTGCATGACAAAGTTGAGTTGAGATTGCGATGAGTGGAGGGATGCCAAATTTCATTAAGACCGGGGTTATTATGACGCCGCATCCGACGCCTAGAAAGCCGGATATGAAGCCTCCGAAAAGACCTGTTGAAAAAATTAAAAGTGGATCAAAAAACAATCCTGTGATTGGAAAAAACACTTTTAACACTAAAAATCAACCTCGAACTTTTCAACTTGCAACACCGTTAGAATAACTAATATTCTATCAGGAAAAATTCCATACATACAGCAAAAAACAACTTTTTAATTTTGAGTTTGTCGTTTATGCAAATAAGTTAACTTTATTCATATGCTCTTCAGAGAAAATATTTTATAATGTGTTACTATATATCTCACACAGACAAAAAACGAAGTGGCTAAATCGAGTGATTAGTTGCGATAGATGATACATTTATTATTATACTGTTAGAGTTTTAAATTAGACTTCAGACAATTTGCAATAGAGTCACTCAAGATTTTTGTCTTGACAAAAGGACAGGAGCTTGATACACTAAAAACAGTACATGCTGAATATAGGGCAGGGGGGATGTGGCTAATAAAAAAGGCACTCTACTTTTTAATTAGTGCTATTCTTCTTCACCAACAGACGTGCTCATCTTCACAGGTTCCTCTCAATAACTTTTTATTGCAGTCGAGTGAGTTTAACGACAATAAATTTGCAGGAGGAGAGGAAAGAGCTGTGAAACTAGAGGCTAATCCCTATGGATTCCCATTTAGCGCCGATAATACGCATTCTTCTAAAGTTCAGTCTTTTTTTGAGGTCTTAACAGCGGATATAAGGGTTAATATAAGGCAATCAAGGTTGGTTCAACTAAATTTAAGCAACATAGAAAAAAGACTTACTGAAACAGAAGAGGTAATTAATAGTGATTTCATCAATCAGCAAAAGATACTGAAATTATTAGGGAAGGGAGGTGTGAAATAATTTCTCAGCTATTTGAACAGCGTTTAATGCAGCGCCTTTTCTAACATTATCTGCCACACACCAAAACGAAATCCCATTAGAAATAGTCGGGTGTTTCCTTATCCTGCTCACAAAAACATCATCCTTCGAGGCAGAATCTATAGGGGTTGCATATTCACAAGCTTCAGGCTCATCCATTATTGAAACTCCAGGGAAGTTATTAATTAGCTCTCTTGCCTCTTCTAAGCCTACATCCCTTTCGAACTTTGCAAAGACTGAAACAGCATGGCCAACCATGACCGGAACCCTGACGCAAGTTGCTGTTATATCTAGGTCGTCCAGCCCGAGGATTTTTTTAGTTTCCTCCATCATTTTTAATTCCTCTTTTGTGTAGAGAGAGCTGTGAAATGAGTCTATCTGAGGAATAACATTAAATGCTATCTGTTTTTTAAAATGATTTGGGGTTATTTCTTGATTTAAAAGGGATCGCTCGGTCTGTTCGACGAGCTCTGAAACTCCTTTCTGTCCAGCGCCTGAGACAGATTGATATGTCGAGATAACGACTTCTTTGAGTCCAAAAGCATCATGCAGAGGCTTCAAGACCATGACCGTTTGAATGGTCGAGCAATTTGGATTGGCTATAATTTTACTATCATGATTTTTGAGACAGCAATCAAAATTAATTTCAGGCACAATGAGTGGAATATGATCAAACATCCTGAAATATGAGGTATTATCAACGACTATGCAATTAAAATCCGAGGCCTTGATGGCATATTCTTTCGATACCTCAGATCCAGCGGAAAAAAGAGCGATGTTATAATTTGAAAAATCAACGTCTGCGATATCTTGAACAACCAGGACAGAATCACCATATGAAACCGTCGATCCAACGGATCTGTGTGAAGCTGCGGCTGACACATTCTCTTGAGGCACTCCTCTTTCCAAAAGGATGGAAAGCATTTCTCTGCCGACTTTACCCGTCGCCCCAACGACTATTATCTTCTGTCGTCTCATTTTGTAAAATTTTATGCAAAATCCAGACCGATGATATCAAAAAACACTTGGGTAGTCCAGGACAATTATGATATTCTTTGTGCATTGAGTATTTCGTTTATTCGGATAAATTTGCATGAAGTCGAAAATATCTACTGTCGTTAGCGAATCAAGAACATCATCAAAGTCCTGGCTAATCTGGGGCATTGCTGCACTGTTTTATTTTTACGAACTCATACTCAGAGTTTGTCCGGGCGTTATGTGGAACGACTTAATGGTCAATTACAATGCGACAGCGACAATGCTTGGAGTTTTGGTTTCGTTTTATTATTATGCATACACGATGTTTCAGCTTCCTTATGGAATCATCCTTGATAAACTGGGGCCAAGAAACTTGCTGGGTTTGTCAACAATACTCTGCGTTATCGGATCAGTTTTGTTTGTTATGACGAAAGAACTCTATGTCGCTCAGATAGGAAGATTTCTAGTTGGCGCTGGATCTGCGTGCGCATTCATCAGTTGTCTTCAAATAGGAGCAAAACTTTTTTCACCGAGAGATTTTGTTATCGTTGCCGGAGCAACAAATATGATGGGAACACTCGGAGGCCTGTTTGGCGGATATCCTGTTGCAATGGCCGTTAACTCTATCGGCTGGAAACACACAACATACCTCCTCTCAATGGTAGGCATTGTTGTTGGCATTTTGATTTTCATATTTATTCCAAAGGGAATAGGAATAGATGACACCAATAAGAAAGAAGGTTCAATTTTCCAATCTGTCGGGCTTCTATTGAAAAACAATCAAATTTTGTTTTCAGGAATTATAAGTGGTCTTATGTATCTGCCGATAGCTGCTTTTTCCGAACTGTGGGCCATCCCGTTTTTTATGTCAAAATACAACATCAACAACGTCAAGGCTTCAATAGCCTCAGGAATATTATTCATAGGCGTTGCAATTGGTAGCGTTGTTATGGCTATATTTGCAAGAAAAATCCACAGTTATATGAAAACGATAAGGATGTCTTG
>CAXNGE010000067.1:0-4010 GCA_964201935.1 Alphaproteobacteria bacterium
AGAGTAAAGGGAGCTGAGAGATCGCGCCTAAGACAGGAAATAGTCTCTCAAATTCTTCCAGGAGCAGGAGTCATGCTGTTTGAGGTTGAAATAGATCCGAAATTCATCAGAGCAGAGCAAAACTTGCATATATTCAATCCCGGAGTGTCGGGCGATATGCAGCCTTCGGAGATAATAATGTATATCCCCAGAGAGAAGGCGAGTTAAAGCATGGGATTCAGGGCAAGTGATAGCGCAGTCGTTCATGGGTTTCAGGCTTTTTATTATGAACTTCTTCGCCAAAAAGAGCGAGCTCTGAGCCTTTATTTTGCAGGTGAATCATATAAAGATCCAGAAGTTGAAGAAAAGGCAGAAGATAAAGACGAGGGGTTATATTACTCCGAGGATGAAGCCCTTGCTTCAAAATATGGCTCCAATAAGATGATTTCTTCGGAAGCTGACAAGAAACCCAATGAGATTGAGGGCGCAATTGTCACGATTCAAAAAGGATTAAAATCGGCTATTGAACTTACGACTGAAACGATGGCTGCAAAGTCACGGCTGCCAATAAAGTTTGTCAATGAAGCAAAATATGTTATGACAGTCTTGGCCGATGAAGTGTTTATCAATCTCAGGTGGGAGGGGGCAAGGTTCTGGAGGTTTTCTCTCTTGGAGAAGCAGCTGTTTCAATCTGAAATTGCTGGGGAAAAGTTTTTCTCAAGTCTTGATAGGCTCCTAGAGAATATTAATAGCACAAACGAAGAGCTGGCTTTCCTATATCTCATGTCTCTCAGTCTTGGTTTTAAGGGGAAATACAGGGATTCTGACTCATCTAAGGAACATATATCTTGGTATAAAGACAGATTATATAGCATTTTTCACAACAAACCTTCTAGATTGTTTTATCCTGGAAGAGGGCAATTAATAAATTCCTGCTATGAGTCGACGGTTCTCGATGACAGCCCCCTCAATCTGCCAGATGTCAAGTTTTGGTCGTGGTGTATTATATCTGTGATCTTTGTATATATCATAGTTTCGTTTGGAATTTGGCACAGCATCACTGGGGAGATCAGCGATGTCTTGCACAAGATTTCAGAACAAGTTCGAAATGGGCCGCTGATATGAGCGCAAATGTTATCGGCAAGCTTATCAGCAACATATCTGGCGGAATAAAGGGCGGAGCTGCATCTTTACCCGTGATAATAGTCGTTATTTTATCGGTCGCTTTTATTGCGATGCTGCTTGTAACGATTTTCACTTTGATTTCGATAAAGAGGGCAGAGCTTAAGGCTAAAAGGGTCATTGATCTTCCTCCGTCTGCGATGAAGGGGGAGAAGCCGGAAGATGAATCAAGAGTGGATCCGAACGCAAATGTTCCACCTCATCTCGGGGAGCGGCTCAATAAATTCCTCATAGAGAAGGGATATATAAGCGTCCACAGCATAGTTAAGTCTTTCTTCAAGGCGATGAGCTTCTTAAAGGAATCCCTGGGAGTTGGATATAAATACAAACTTCCTTGGTATTTAATGGTTGGAACAGAGGGCTCTGGGAAATCATCCCTCCTCAGTGGATTTACTCATGATGAGATTGCGGACGATGAGGAAGAAGATGCAGCGCTGACATGGTGGTTCTTGAAAAATGGAATTGTTTTGGATGTTAAGGGAAATATTTTCCTGCCGAAAGATTCCTTTGGAGCAGATGAAAAAAGCTGGAACATAATTTTAAACATGCTTTCAAGATACAGGCCACAGAGGCCTTTGAACGGAATTATACTGACAATCCCTGCTGATGAATTGTATGGCAAAAACAAGAAGCCAATAGAGGAGTTGAAAAAAAGAGCCCAATATATGGCGAGGAAGTTGAATTTTGCTCAGAATTATATAGGGATGAAGCTCCCGATATATATAACGATAACGAAGACAGATGTTGTGCCAGGGTTTCAAAGCTTCTGTTCTGAAATTCCTGTGAGAAACAGAGCGAATATGCTCGGCTGGTCCTCTCCTTATACAATAGACACGTTATACAATGCCGGCATGATTGAGGAGGCATTCGAGACTCTTGAGGATGAGCTCAATGAAATCAGGATGGAGATATTTTCAGAGAGCGCTGTTACGACGACAATAGACGGAGTCTTCGTGTTTCCAAGTGAGCTTTTGACGATTAAAGAGGGTTTGGGATGCTATATAGATACCTTATTCAAGGCCTCCTCCTTCGAAGAAAGATTCTATTTCAGAGGGTTTTATTTCACGGGCGACAGCAAGATGGTGCCACTCTTGCCTTTTGACAGCTCTAATTCTGAGGCAATGGCGATCATGGGGACTCCTGACGCAGATGTCAACGAAGCAGGGAGTATGACTCTTTCTTTCAGGTCTGAAGAATTTGCTCCAAAAAAGATATTTTTCTTTGAAGATTTGCTGTTGAAAAAAGTGTTCCTAGAGGATGGATTGGCAAGTCCAATGAAGTCTAAGATACACCAATCGAATAAATCAATATTCATAGCAAAGATGTCTACGGCTGCTTTTGTTGTCATTGGAAGCTATGGATTGTTTAATGCCAAGGATCATTTGAAGCACAGCAAAGACAACCTTTATCCGTCTCTATTTAAAATTTCCTCTCTGATTAAAAATGCTGGAGATTTAACTTTCAAGAATCTGGAAGACACAGGAAACGAAGTTTTGGCCGAATGCACGAATCAACTTCTATCGATGATGCAGCAGCTTAATAGCGCGCGCTTTTCTTCAATATTTGTTCCAGCCTCCTGGTTCAGCTCTATAAATGGAGACCTAACAGAGACTCTCAGAGTTTCATATCAAAGAGTTGTTGTTAGGACGATTTATATGAACCTTCTCTTGAAAGCCAAGCATTTCTTGAATATGAAACCTGCGCACGAGTCAACCAGCATTTCGGAAGTTTTAAATCCTCATAACAGCAAAGAATACCAACTCATCAAGGAATACACGAGCGGATTAATAGAGCTGGAAAAGAATATCAAGAGGTTTGATTCTCTGAGAACTTCCGGGGATCCTAAGGACTTGAACGATCTTGTGGATTACACCTTCAAAGGATCTTTGCCGAAAGAATTCCTGGACAACTACAAGGAATTCAGAAGTATTTTGATGAACACTCCTTTTCCTCCGATAGATCTGAGTCCTTATAAAAAAACGGCCTATGATGTTTTGATTAATCTTTTCCAGAATTATTTGGACACTATATTTACGTCCAGGTCAGAAAACAGCATAGTTTCTTTCTTAAACAGATTTATAATTCAGTTGCAGAAGCAAAATATACAGCATATTCCTGATTGCCGGAGCGTCGTGAAGTTTTCTAAAGATTTGACGGCTGTTTGCAAGGAACTCGGAGACGAAGGAAAGACGTGGCTTGACAATGATATATTTGAATCAGACAAGGAATACGAAACATTTTTGGATAATGTCGAGACTTTGTTTGGGAAGGACACGGCTCAACAGCTCCTTGACATCACGGCTGTTAATTTTGGATATCTCAAAGCAAGGCTTGATGAATTCAACAATATGTTGAAGGATGATATTTCAAAGAAGGTTGTAAAAAAAGCTCCAAAGGATGCCAAGGAAAAAGAGCAACTTTCTCATGGGATTTATCTTATGGAAAAATGCCTGAGAACATTGTGCGCTGAGAGTTATATGCAGGTTCCTGAGGACTATCATCTCATAACAGAGATTCCAGAAGGCAAAATGATATTTTGGGACGATGGTCTTGTTCAGTATGCTCATGATATGGGCAAAAGCTTCAGTCAATTCTTCGCGACGACGATTAAGGATTTCCCAAGGGCGATGCAAGAGGGAATAACTCTCCTGGCTAAGGCAAACCTCTGCGCCGTCTTAGAAGGAACAATAGCAAAGGCTCAAAGCCTCGTGGACGATCCCGCGGCCTTGACATCAGAACTTGCCTCAGAAGAACTCTTGCAAAAGCAAGTTGCAGAGCTCAAAAGCGTCGGCCCGAAATTTGTCGGCCTTCTTCAGATGGTCAGGACAGATAATGTTAATTTCGTGTTC
>CAXNGE010000068.1:0-3984 GCA_964201935.1 Alphaproteobacteria bacterium
TTATTTTGGATGATAAAAAGTGCAACGCCGCAATATCGTCATCAACAGAGACATCCGGCAAACTCAGAGTTTAACAACCAAAGATTGAGAATATATCAAAAACAGCTGGAATTATTCCAATCCTGGGAAATGAATCAGCCCACAGTCGATGAAGATTGGCAGCCACCGTTGATTCAATTTAAAGGGCAATCAGGAAAGCCTGGATTTGGTCGGGGAAAAGCATTCAGAATTAGCAATTCGCAACCACAAACATTAGTATATTGCCCTCGACAAGTTGATCAGCGTCTGACTCGATGTGAAGAAGAATTAGAGCGTTTTGCGAGAAAAACAGAGAATGAGCTAAAAAATATAAGCGAAATGTTGCAAAATCTTCGGTTTGCGATAGCTCAATTAACGGATGTCGCTCTGGAGAGACGGGCAAATATGCAAGGAAAGTAACACACCAAAGAATCGAGGAGGTCTCTTGCTGGCTTCCTCACAAAACTTTTGCTAATGCTTTTTCTTCCTGCACAATCTCGTTATTTTTTGTTACAATAAAATTAAGAGATTTTTTAATAGATATCCAAAAGAATGGTCGGCCCCGATTTATTCCAAAACAAAAGATATGTTGATATATTTAAGGAAATAGTCGAGACATATATTGAGACTGGAGAGCCAGTCGGATCAAGGTGTATCTCACAAAGAATTTCCAATGCACTTTCTCCTGCGACTGTTAGAAATGTTATGGCAGACCTTGAAGATCTTGGTGTCCTTTGTTCTAGTCATTCTTCAGCCGGCAGAACGCCAACTGAAAAAGGCTGGAGATTTTTTGTGAATGGATTGATAGAAACGGCTGATATTTCAGAGATTGAAAGACAGGCTCTGATGTCCATTGCCCCAGGCTCTGTGGGTCAAAGTGTTTCGGCCACCCTCGAAAAAGCAACTGATATTCTGTCGGGCTTGTCCGAATGCGTGAGCTTACTCGTGGCTCCAACAATAAATGCTGCAATTCGTCATATGGATTTTCTCTTGCTGAGCCCTGGGAAGGCCATCGTTATAATCGTGACAGAGGAAGGAGTCGTTGAAAACAGGCTGATCGAAGTGCCAGCGGATCTTTCGTCAAGTGTTCTCGAGCAGGCGACAAGATATATAAATGCAAAATTATCAGGGATGACTCTTCATGAAATCAGCGCCCATATTCAAGATGAACTTAACCTTCAAAAGGAGGGGATCGATTCTCTAGTCAGTGCAATCGTTGGGAAGGGGCTAGGCTTTATCGCCAACGACGAATATAGCGAAAAGATCATAGTTAGGGGGCAATCTAATTTAATCTCCAAGACTTCTGAAATTCAAGATCTTAAATCTTTATTTAGAAAACTCGATGAAAAAATCACTCTTAAAACTATCCTAGATCAATCGATAAATGGCCAAGGAATTCAGGTCTTCATTGGATCTGAGAGTGAAATGTTCAAAATGACGGGGTGCTCGATGATCGTCGCCCCCTATCACAATTCTAAGAAAAAATTGATTGGAGCCATAGGAGTGCTGGGGCCTTCTAGAATGCAATATGGCAGAGTAATCACCCTCGTTGATTACACGGCGAAATTGCTCGGCAAATTGTTGTAGTTACTCTCCTATTTCTGATCGTGGATCGTCACAAATGCTCGATAGTGTCCTTGGGTTTCTGCATCGTCTTTCCCGGCATCGGTATCTAGGTTAGTATATCCTTCTTGTGAAAACCAATTTTCTTTTAGAGCCTCACCATTGTGAGCATGAACAAATAGCAATTTGGAATTATTCTTTTTTCCCTCTCTATTCCAAGTAAGATCACCAATAGCTCCTTTTTTATTTGTTGCATTTACCACTGTTTCACACACTGGGGTAATTTCTTCATTACTCATCAGCTTCCATCCATCTTGCTTATCTTTAACTATCAATTTTGATATAAAACTTTTGTTTATATTTTCGATTGTTTCAGCAAGCTGCTTGACGTTCTCTCCATGATATGTGACGTTGATTATTTCTTCTTCAGCCAATTTTTCAATGATGTTTCCATCGTTTTTAGCATGAGTAAATACAGTTATTTCGTCGTTGTTGCTATTTAATTCATATGATAATAGCTTGAAATGAGGTAAATAGTGTTTGCCAATTAATTCCTTAGCTTCCTTCCATAATTCCCCCGTGGCATCATCAATTAAAATATTTATACTTCGAGACTGCCCTTCTGATCTATCAAGTTCTCCTCTGATACCATTGTCTTTATTTAAATTCTGCAGGAACCAAATATCATGATTTGAAGCACAAATTTCATATTTTACTCCCGCCTCATCCATTTTTTCGAACAAGAGAATTGTCAATACATCATTATTACCTCTATCTGCAAGTATATCGCCTAGTAGTCTTAAGTTGAAATTACTATTGAATTGTATCAAGTTATTTTTTAATAACAACCTGAAATCCGATAGCGCAGATTCGTTCCGATATTTCAGTAGCTCTTCATCTGTTTTTATATTGGCTTCAACGCGCGCAATTGTTTCTTTGATAGATTCCACACTCCCTAATGCATCTGTGTATTCATTTATGGCGAGTTCATCAATTCTTTCTTTTTCATCCTTTTGGCTTAATAGTTGTTGCAATTCTATTTCTATTTTCTTTATCTTCAATTCGTTTGCAGCGAGTATTATCTTCAATTCGTTTGCAGCGAGTTTTACGTCTTTGTCTGAGTCAGCACCGTTGGTTAAATTCTTGTTTTCAGCTCGAATCGTTATCAGCTCACGGTCTTTTCTGCTATAATTGTCTAGAGCTTCTCCAAATTCATTGGAAGTTTTCTGATAATTCTCTTCCGCATCCTTACAATTCGACTCATAGCTTTGTAATGTGACATTATGACCTGCCAGCATACTCATTGCCGCCTTTTTACTTTCTTCCGTCACGTCGTATGAGTTGTATATATATTTTATTCTATTATAGGTATTTTGGGCACTGCCCTGTTGATCTATAGTGAACCCGCCCCACTTTGTTGGTTTCAACTCTATAATCCCGCTCATAATGAGGAAGTGAATTAATTTGAGAGTGTTTCCATGCATGTCTCCGAGAGTTATTGTTGATCCTTTAGGCAAATTTTCATAAGGAAATTTTGTTGGATATTTATCAAGATTTGTTTCTATGTTATCAGTGGGGTTGTGCGGAACAGGAAGTGCTTGCTTATACACCTTTGGCAGTTCGGTATTGTCATCAACAGCTGCTTTTGCAGTGGCTGTCTCTTTTGTTTCCTTGATCTTTTTCATTAAATCAACCAGCTTCAGAGCGCCTACATATATGCACACATCGCTTATGACTTGTTGCTTGCAGTCTTCTGGTATTGTGAGCTTGTTGTATGTTTGTTTTACATCATTGTATGTGTTAGATACTTCTTGATTCAAATTTGTTACTTCCGAATCATTGTTTATCTGCTTATTTATAAACCAATCCATGACCAACCAATTTTGATTAGCAGGAGTTATAGATTTGACATTATTGTTGTTATAATCTTTCGTGCCATGCTTCTGTAACCTATCTGCAATTATTTCTCTAATCGCCTCAAAAGATGGCTCTGCATCCACATTATTAGAGATTTTCTTTTCTTTAGCCCATTGAGCACTCACATTTTGATTAACATGATTATCCCAATTTTGCTTGATCTCTACAGCTGTCATTGCGCTCGATTGCTGGGCACTGACAAACAACATTGCACAGAGCAGAAATCTCATTATCATTTTATTTTCTATCCTAATCATCACAGACCGCTGCATTATACAACACCACGATTTCAGTGTACAATATAATTCTTTATTTTCAGTTAATAGTGCGGGATAAAATAACAACACCGAACCTTCTGAATTTTCTGTGAGCACAGCCGATATATTATTATTGCACACTCATTATCCGGCTCACTATTTTTGTGGATGCTCTGTCACAAATGCTCGATAGTTTCCTATGTTCGCATCGTCAGCCTTGCCTATATTT
>CAXNGE010000069.1:0-3974 GCA_964201935.1 Alphaproteobacteria bacterium
TTGACCTGTCTCAAAGTCGTTCCAATCTTGACCCTCGCGGCTTCAACTCCAACGACTCTGTTTTCTAGATCCGGAAGATCAGAACCGGATTGAAGAATCACACGACAGGCTCCTTTGACCGCAGGCTTCAGCGCATTATAGACAACGAAGATCGCCAAGAAAGCCAATAAGAAGATAATCACCTGAGTCTTTAAAGTACCGACATTCTCTTTGAGAAAAACTTTTTTTTCCTTAGAGACGCTGAATTCTCTCCAAAAAACAAAACAGGACTTTAAAAATAATTTAACCTTTTCCATTATCATCGCAAACAAATCTACAAATTTTAATGCCATCTCTTCTGATTATACCATAAAAAAAACGTAGTTTCATGCATTATAAACAATTCGATAACAAGTGATGGCACCGTTGCAAGCTGATCGTGGCTCAACAAGGGCTACTACGTGTTCAGTCCCAGAGAGCCAAACGAAATATTCTCTGTTGATTGTCCAATGATTTAATATGAATCTCTAGTGTCGTGTTTTCCTTAATAGCCTTGAATTGATTTTGATCCAGGTCTTTCTGTGTATGATATCGCGATTCAAATTACCTTCAAAAGGTTCAAAATAATGCTTTATGTAAAATATTCACGATGTGCTCGAGCTGTTGCAGCGGAACAACAATAGAGACAGATAGCTCCGAGACCTCAATCTGCTTGATCTTCACGCTGTTATTGTTTATCACAGAGATTATCTCAGGCAGGACAGATTGATCCGTCTTAATCCCGGATCCAACGACTGTTACGACCCCTATGTCGTTATCCACCTCAAAGGAAATCCCAACAATGTTTTCCAGGATGGTTTTTAAATGAGAGAGTGAAGCCTTCGGAGCCAAAAATGCCAGCCTCTTATTTTCAAAACCAATACAGGAAACCAGATCTATCTGCATCTTGTTTTGATGGATGATATTCAATAGATCCGTTGTGTTTGTATCTTCCGCTGATATTGTGATCTTAGCCATATTTGGATTATGCGCAATCCCAGTGATCCGCTTGCCATCTGGCATATAAACAGTCTGATTTGTCACTTTTGTTTCCCCGCCTTCCGAAAAACTCGATAAAACTCTTAATTTAACATTGCATTGCTTTGCAATTAATACGGATTTAGATTGAAGAACCTTCGCTCCATGAGAGGCAAGCTCCAACATCTCTTCATAGGAAACCTCCTCGAGTCTTCTGGCGTCCAAAACTATCCTTGGATCCGCCGTATAGATTCCATCAACATCCGTGTATATAAAGCACTCGTCTGCCCCTATGGCATAAGCAATGGCGCATGCCGTTGCATCTGAGCCACCACGCCCTATTGTCATAATTTCAGCGTTTTCCGAGATGCCTTGAAAACCGGCGATAACAGGAATGATGCCATTGTCGATTGAGTCCATCAGCGTCGACTTCCCAACACTGCTGATATAAGCGTTCGAAAACACACCGTCTGTTTTTATGGGAATTTGCCAGGCTGCCATCGACACCGCCTTATATCCCATCGAATTTAGACACATCGCAAAGAGTCCGGCAGCAACCTGCTCCCCAGAACTTATGACAGAGTCATATTCTCGGTCCATCGAACAATCCTGAAAATTCTTCGTGAAATCGATTAGCTGATTAGTAACCCCCTGCATGGCAGAGGTCACGACAACAACACGATTTCCCTCCAGAATGAGCTTAGACACAATTTGAGAGGCATGTTTTATACGCGATGTTGTCGCAACCGAAGAGCCGCCGAATTTAAGAACGTATAGATTCATTATTCGTGATAATCAATCCAACCTATATGCCCATCAGATCTTTTATAAACCACATTAACCCGGCCTGTATCTATGTTTTTGAACATAGTCACGGGAAGATCCCCAAGATCAAGCTTCATAACAGCTTCGCTAACGCTTATGGATAGGATATATTTCTCCTGTTCGGCGATAACGAGATGCTCCTCATCATGATCTGCATTTCCAGACGCTGTCCTCTCAAGAGTATAGACGCTTGCATTTATGGCAGTCTCTTCCCAATTAGAACGACGCTGTTTATTCTTTATCCTGATCTTGTGTCTCTTGATACGATCCTCAAGCCTGTCTAAAGCAGAAGAAACCGCCTTATAAGGATCGTCTGAGGAACCATCGCTCTTTAGGATAAACCCCTTTGATAGATGCAGCAAAACCTCAACCTCGAAGAGTTTGTGATTCTTGTTTATAATAACAGTCGCATCCAGACTATTCCCAACATATTTATCAACTAAGTTATCAATTTCCTTTATTGTGAATTCCCTTAGGCTATCACCAATATCAACATTTTTTCCCGAAATTTTTATCTGCATAAAACACCTAAAATTAAAATCAACTCATGATACGAGAAATAGTAGCAATTTTAGACGATTTTTGATACCAAAATTTTCAAAACGACAACCATTTTTCAGGGCAAAGGCTTAAAAGAACAGGATAGAAAAGCAATGGGAAAAGAGTACAGATAAGATACTGTATGATAAAGAGTCACAAACAATACATTTTAAGCAAAGTGAAGATATTAAAGATCAATCCACTCCTCCAGGACTAGATCACATCGAAAAAGTAGAGCAATAAAGTTTACAAATCAGGCGGTGTGGTGAAAAATCTGCGCCCCCGTCTTGGATTATAATACACGTCAAGTTTTTATTGACACTACCGCGCAAATACGTTATTATACTTATACATACGCAACCAAATTATATTGTTAGGAGAAGAAAAGAATGAAAAAAGCAAGGAAGATTATTATGGCATCGTTGTTGGGAATTGCCGCAATGTCAATTTTGACGATTAACGCTAATGCAACGACAGATTTAAGTGAGGATACCCAAAACCAAATGGTTGAGGGCGTGAATAAAGATATGCAGATACGAACTAGGAGCTATATTAAAGAGGCAGAGGGGGAGGCAAGACAGGAAGCTCTGAAGTCACCGTACCACGTAAGCATAAGATTTTTTTCGGAATGGGGGCACGTAGGTAGCGCGGTCATCGTAACTGCAGACGGCCAATCACTTTCTCTCTCATTGAATCAAAAAAATGAGTATGAGAAAGAGAATATTAACAAATTGCAGCAACTACAGAAAGACGATTTGTTAAAAGGATTCAGTGATCTGACTTTCTATGCATATATGGAAGCTGCCACTCAAGAGAACCTACAAAAATCACATGACAAGTTAGTTGTTTCAAAGCGAGATCTCTCTGAACAGTTACTAAAATTAAGTCAAGAATATTCTAAAGAAATAGATTTTAAGAGTAAGGAATTGAAATCTCTTCAGTTTCAAATTTTGGATACAAAGAAACAACGGGCAGCGGAAAGTGTTGAAAAACAAAAAAGAATTGAGGAATTAGAACGAACGAATGTGAAGCTGGCTGGAGAAATTGCAAAATATAAGATTAGGGAAGCTGCCTGGCCTGCCGCCACAAAAGACATTGCTAAGGAAATAGCTGAAGTTACAATCACCAATCAAAATTTAAGGAAGAAGAACGAAGCTTTATCCCTGGAAAACTTTAAACTTAAAAGTTATATACAAGAATTGACAAGCGATCAGCAATAAAGTTTACAAATCAGGCGGTGTGGTGAAAAATCTGCGCCGCTTTTTATCCCTCAACGATAGAGTGCTTTATTTCTCCGTTTATTGCTCTGAGAAAGCAATTTTCTTCTTTAATTGAAAAAATTATCATAGGAAGTTTGTTTGTCTTGGCCAACATAAAGGCCGTCTGATCCATGATCTGGATATTTTTGCAAATTGCTTCGTCGTAGGTTAATTTGGCGATATGCTTGGCTTCTGGGTGCTTTTCAGGATCCCTGTCATAGACTCCATCTGTTTTTGTGGCTTTTAAGAGGACGTCAGCTCTTGATATAAGAGCGCTTATAACGGAGGCTGTGTCCGTTGAGAAATAAGGGAGCCCCGTGCCTCCAACGAAAATGACAACCTTGTTTTCGTCAT
>CAXNGE010000070.1:0-3939 GCA_964201935.1 Alphaproteobacteria bacterium
TTCACGTGTTCCCCGCAGCGAAGCGAAGGAGCCACATGTCGCAGGATTCGGCGCTGTTGTTGAAGATGTTTCACGTGTTCCCCGCAGCGAAGCGAAGGAGCCACATGTCGCAGGATTCGGCGCTGTTGTTGAAGATGCTTCACGTGTTCCCCGCAGCGAAGCAAAGGAGCCACACGTTGAAGGCATGGTTACAGACATTGGGAATGTTTCACGTGAAACATCCACCGAATTCTGCCAAACAATTTCCAACGAGTCTTTGAAAAATTATTTAACTATGTCACAATACAAAACTTTTGGAGCAGTCGACAACCAAGGTGAAATTTTCGGCTATATAGTATTTATGGTTTCTGAAGAAGAGGCTGACATTGTCTGCTTGTATGTCTCGAAAAAATGCAGAAGATTGGGAGTAGGGGCGGCGTTAGTTTGCGCTCTGAGCGAAACTTCGGTGCGTAAAATTTTTTTGGAGGTCGCTTGCGATAATATCAACGCCATAAATCTTTACAAAAAATCAAACTTTGAAATCGTTTCGACCAGAAAAAAATACACAACCGACGCTTTCGGCAATCAAGTTGATTCCTACTTAATGGCAAAAATATACGCATAAGATTTTAGAATAAACTATTGCAAAATACGAATGTATTTGTTATCCTAAAAATGACAACGTGAGTGACAAAAAGAATTTGCACTTGCCTGCGCCGCTAAATTAATGGGTTGAGTGTAGAAAGCAAGGCCTCGAGCCCTAAGTATGTTTCACGTGTTCCCCGCAGCGAAGCGAAGGAGCCACATGCCGAAGGTGAGACACTAAAATCTAAGTATGTTTCACGTGAAACATTTACGAGAGAAGAGCATGAGATATAACGAGCAATTTGATCAATATATACAACTTTTAGGAAAGTGGAATAGGTCAATCAACTTGATCCAAAAAGACAGCATGGACTCGATATACGAGAGGCACATAAAAGACAGTATGCAAATATGCGATTTGCTGAGTAAAGATGAATGTATAATAGACGTAGGGTCTGGGGCAGGTTTCCCCGGGGTTGTCCTTGCTATTTGCGGGTTCGAAAATATCGTTTTGTGTGAAAAGAATTTGAAAAAAACGGTCTTCTTAAGGGATGTCAGGTCTAAACTTGGACTGAAATTCGAGATTTTCAATGATGATATTTGCAAATTTAAAGAGTCTGGATTTACGGCGGTTTCGAGGGCTTTTGGATCTTTGGGTTTATTACTGGAAACAATGCTGGCAATTTCTTCTCCAAAAGGGGTTTTTCACAAAGGAGAATCCTACGAAGATGAAATACGAGTGGCCAAGGAATTGTTCGACTTTGAATACAAATTCAGGCCGAGCGCAACCAATAAAGAGAGCGTAATAATTGCAGTTTCGGGAGTCAAGAGGAAGTAATGGGCGTAATAATTTCGATTGCAAACCAGAAGGGCGGAGTCGGCAAAACGACGACTGCAATTAATTTGTCGACGGCTCTTGCGGCCGTTGGCAAGAGGGTTCTCCTGATAGATTTCGATCCGCAGAGTAACGCAACAACAGGGCTTGGGATCTATTCCAAAAACCTCAATACGAGTTATGATCTGCTAATGAAGACAAAGACCCCGTCAGAGATTTTTACGAAGACGAAGATCCCTGGATTGACGCTGGTTCCCGCGAGCATTGATCTCGTTGGAGCAGAGATAGAGCTAGTGCAGATTCCAAAGCGAGAACAGATTTTAAGGGAGGCGATGTCTCCATATAAGGATATGTTTGACTATATAATAATAGACTCACCGCCGTCCATGGGGCTTCTGAGTCTCAACGCCCTCGTCGCGTCGGATGGAGTCTTGATTCCACTGCAATGTGAATATTACGCGTTGGAGGGGTTGAGCTATTTACTCTCCTCGATCAGTAGGATTAAGGCTTCCTATAATTCCAAGTTAAAATTATTCGGGATAGTTTTAACGATGTTTGACAAGAGGAACGCTTTGTGTTTGTCAGTTGCAAATGACGTGCGGACGCATTTAAAGGACGCCGTCTTTAATAGCGTGATTCCGAGAAATATCAAGATCTCAGAGGCGCCGTCGTATGGGCGACCTGTCTTGATTCACGATGTCAGGTGTGCGGGGTCGTGTGCATATATGGAGCTTGCAAGGGAATTTTTAATGAAGGATAAGGAGTTAGGATGGACAACAAATTAGGGAGAGGGCTCTCCGCTCTGCTCGGTGAAATAGATAATGGAGTGGATAGAGGGGGTGATGTTGGAGGCGGTCAAGTAGATATAGATTTGATATCTCCGAACGCCAGTCAGCCGAGGAAAAGTTTCGATGAGTCAATGATAAATGAGCTAGCGAATTCAATCAAAACGCATGGAGTTTTGCAGCCTATTGCCGTCAGGGCTCATGGAAACAGCTATGAAATCATTGCTGGAGAAAGAAGGTGGAGGGCCGCCAAGGCAGCGGGATTAAGGCGGGTGCCTGTGCATATCGTTGATTGTGAGGATAGTGACATTTTGGCGATGGCTCTGGTTGAAAATATCCAGAGAGCCGATTTAAATCCGATAGAAGAGTCTGAGGCTATTAGGACGTTATTGACTAATTGCGAATGCAGACAGGAAGATCTTTCGTCTATTATTTGCAAAAGTAGAAGTTATATTTCGAATGCGATTAGATTGTTGAGTCTGCCGGAAGAGGTTCAGGTTTTTATAAGAGAAGGAAGACTATCCGCAGGGCACGGTCGATGCTTGGTTGGAGCGCAATTTCCTCTTGAGATGGCGCAGACTGCCATCGCTAATGGATGGAGCGTTCGAGAGCTCGAGGCTGCCATGAAGGAGTGGAAGATGGGTGCGAAACAGGAGGGGGGAGATGAATGGACTCCGCTGAGTCCGAATGAGGATCCTGATGCTGCTGCTATTTCTGAGAGGATTTCGACTGTCCTTGGGGTTTCTGCGAAGTTGAAGATAACGAAAAAAGGTGGAGTTTTGACACTATCTTGCAATTCCTGCGAAGCTTTGGAACGTTTGACTTCTGCTATTTTAGCGCTGGAGGACTCATTCAACTGCTCCGCCGCAAGTTACCGAGATTAAAGAGGCGCTCTTAGAGAGAATAGCGAACGAGCCATTGAAAAATCTAGTATTAATTGATGAGACCGGGATAGAAAAACCTCTCCTAATGGAGTTTGCCTATGCTCCCCGCGGAGAAAAAATAATAGGTGAAATAAGTGGCGGAAGGTTTGAAGGAAAAAATATCATTGCAGAACACGTAAATAAAAAAGCACTATAGCAATAACAAACCTGAAAAAATCCACACATGATCATTGTATTTCACTCAACATACAAACTATTGTCAGGAATTAATTCTAATTTATCGCCTACTAGCCTGATCATTGTCTCAGTCATACGCAATGTAAATCCTTCCGGATCCAGATATGGAGCGCATTCCAATCCAAGATATGCACCGTTTAACTCATAATGAATATCGTTATATGCATTCATTGCATTTAATAAAATTTCTCTATCATTAATGCTTGCCGGTAGCTCTGCTGCCAATTCTTCTTTTTGCAGAATTTCTTTTGCGCTTTTTACCCATACTTTCTCATCATCGTACCATAGCATGGGGTTTTTCACAGCGCTCACTGTAGCGCTTCTCTAACATAGGTAATCGAGCTGCAATATTCCATTGTTTTTCAATAAGCTCATCATTCTTGTTATCAACACTTTCCTTTCTTGATCCAGACTGCGAAGAATCTTTTTCAATTTGAGCTATTATATCAGTTGCGACACAGCTCCCAACCATCATCACAACTCCGACTAAACTCCCAAAACTTTCTTCATAACCATAAAAATTCTCCATAAAAACTAAGAGACAAAACTCCAGTCTCGAAGTTTACACCTAACTCGCAACACTGTCAAGCGTTTTTTCAGTATAGCTGCAAATAGTCAACAAGTGATTAGCCCA
>CAXNGE010000071.1:0-3925 GCA_964201935.1 Alphaproteobacteria bacterium
TCGTAAAAAAACATTATCTTTTTTTAAAAAAATATACAATCTTTCCTGAGTAGAAACACATTAAAATCGGAAGGGTTTAAAATCCTGCGCATGTCCGGGTGATCATTAAATAGAATTCCAAACATATCGAAGATTTCTCTCTCATACCAATTTGCGTTCTTGAACAAAATCGTGACGCTTTGGGCGTATTCATTCTCCTGAATCGTTGTTAGGATGAAGATGGGTCTCTCGAGTTGATAGCTAAACAACTGATAATATATTGAGAAGCTCTTTGTCTGATCCAGAAAATCTGCGGCGAAGCAATCGGTCAGGGTGTTGAACATTAAATCCGGATGGGAGCTCAAGATCGACATCCCCCTAAGAACGGACGATGGCTTCATTCTTATATAAAGATTGTCGTTTGACTCGTAGGATTTTGAGATGTCCTTTCCCAGAATGGATTTAATAAGTTTTTTCTGTTGAGGGGAGAGGGCGTAAGCCAACTATTTGCCCTTCCTAAAGAGATCTAGAGAGACGACATTTGAGCCATCCTTCCTTTCTTTTGGGGCTGGCTTTTGATTCTGAGGGGAGTCGCTCAGATCCGGAGTGAATTCCAGGCAGAAGTCCTCGGAAGGATCATTGAAGATGATTATCGCGGAGAAGGGGACGAACATCTCCTCGTCTCCGTGTTCGAATGCCAAATTCACTGTGAAGCCATAGTCTCCTACCTTCATATCCCAAAATTCATGCTCCAAGACGATCGTTATCTCGTCCGAGAAGTCCTCCCTCAGAATCTCCGAAACAATCGCGCCCGGATGATTTATCGAAAACGTTATGAATAAATGCTGTTTTTTATAGAATCCATTGGTCTCGACATCCAGTAGGATATCCTTAACGACGGACATCAAAGCCTTTCTGACGAGCAGTTCGTAGTCTATCTTCTTTGGCGGCATAAAAACATCTCCAGCAACAAAAACAAAGACTGGGGATTCTGTTGCTCGGTTCCCCAGGGACCGCAGTCGCTACTACCTCAATCAAGAGGCAATAAGCGCAAAAGTTGACTTAAGTCCTATACAGGATATTAAGCAGCCTTTGCGGTTCTAACGGCTACACCACGGAGGTTAGCAGCCACTAGGCGACGTCTTGCCTGATTTGTTGATCTGACAATTATACTTGTTTAGCCCGATAACGACGGTACCATGCCGGGTAAAAGAAACGCTTTTATTGCAATATGTCGAACCTATTTCGCCCCCATAACACAACATTTGGTAGAGGCGCCGGGTACCGCCCCCGGGTCCATAAAGCCTATTCTGTGATCCGTTTATTACCATAGTCACGAATGACCTTATGATTATACCACGAAAAACACCAAAAATCAATTTGTTCTTTTGTGTTGTTTTAGATTTCCCTTTGAATATTCTCCACCTGTCATAGACCTGGGAAGAGATTAAACTGCCCACAACATCACAGAACCAGAACCTGTCATTTTTTCCGGAATGCGTTAAGGATTGGCACAGATCAAGACGCAGCCCAAACTTTAAGCGCACCGCCGCCAAACCGTACATAGCCGCACAACCGCCATAGACCTCCCAAAAACCCAACTGTCATTTTTTCCGGAATGCATCAAGGATGGTCCCAGATCTAGAAGCAGCCCCAACTTTAAGCGCCCCGCCGCCAAACCGTACACAGCTGCACAACCTCACAATCCCCAAGACTGTCATTTTTTCCGGAACTACTTCAAAAAATCAATTGGGGAAGATTTGTCAAGGCCTTGAGAGCAAGCGAGAGCGCAGCGTGCCTTGACAAAGCTAAGGGACCCAATTGGTATAATCCAAAAATCCGGAAAAAGTGACGGCGTCACCGGCCATAATAACAGAGCGCTTTTAATTTTAATAACCAACAAAACTTGTCATGACCCAAAGGGGTGTCATGACTCAAATTAAAAAGTGCGAAGCTCCATTTGCCTCAAAGAAAACAAGCGACCCTGAGAATTCACGAACTCCCAGGACGGCATAATTGCCAAAAAAGTTTGGAAAGAAGTCTAATTAAAATAAGTGCCTAATTTTGTTTTCCTTGCACAGTTTGCTTCATTGATAAAGCTTGATTATGAGTGTTTTTTCCAAAACACATAATAACGAGCTCAAACAGACATGATGAAAGCTTATCTCGAGCAAGAAACTTCAATATTTTTTACCAAAACACGTAAAATTTAAAGGATTTTTTCTTAATAACAATATAAACTAATATTATGGGCAGACTTTTTATGGGAGTGTCGAAATTGATTAGTCCGCAAAGCTTAATCTCGGGCATTAAGGAGTATTCTAACAATATTGATGAATCCGTAATAAAGAAAGCCTATATATTTGCTCTAGACAGGCATGGGACTCAGATAAGAGAATCTGGAGCTCCGTTTTTCTCTCATCCACTCGAGGTGGCTTCAATACTAATAGATCTCAAGATGGATCAGAGCACGATAGTGAGCGGAATTCTTCACGACACGGTTGAGGACACTTTAACCACAATCGAAGAAATAGAGAGCGAGTTCGGAGATGAAGTTGCCAGTATAGTCAACGGAGTTACTAAGCTTTCTAAATTTGAAACTTCATCAATTCTTGAGAAGCAAAATGAAAACTTCAAGAAGCTTTTGCTTTCTGCTGCGGCCGATATAAGAGTTTTAGTTATAAAACTTGCAGACAGACTCCACAACATGAGAACCTTAAGATATAAGAAGAAAAAGTCCAAGAGAACTCAGATAGCAAAAGAAACTTTGGAGATATACGCCCCCTTGGCCGAGCGGATAGGAATGTCCACCATCAGAGATGAATTGCAAGACATCGCCTTCATGGAGTTGTATCCAGATATTTATAACTCCATTAAAAGCAGACTAAGGCACCTTTATGAGTCGTCAGAAAAGATTATTTGCACAATCAATTCGAGCCTTCAGGAGCTTTCTGATGAACTTGCAATTCCATGCGTTATCAGCGGACGATTAAAGACTCCATATTCGATATGGAGCAAAATGAATGTTAGGAATATATCCTTCGAGCAATTGTCAGACATTATGGCTTTTCGAGTTATAGTTGACACGGTTCAACAATGTTACCAGATGCTCGGCGCAATTCACAGGAAGTATCTTGTTGTTCCTGGAAGGTTCAGAGATTATATAAGCACTCCAAAGAGCAATAGTTATCAGTCTCTGCACACAAGCGTCATAGGCCCATTAAACAAAAGAATCGAAATACAAATAAGAACCAGGGAGATGCATCTTATTTCCGAGTATGGAATAGCTGCTCATTGGGACTACAAACAAAATGATTTTAAAAAAGACTCTCAAAAACGCGACTTTAAAAATTTTCAATGGATTAAAAATCTTGTTGAAATTTTGGAGAACACATCAGGAATTGATGATTTTCTCGAGAATTCGAAGACAGAAATGTTCATGGATCAAGTCTTTTGTATGACTCCAAAGGGGACGTTGATCTCTCTCCCAAAGGGAGCGTCCGCCCTCGATTTTGCATATGCCATTCATTCGGAGGTCGGAAATCACTCAGTTGGAACGAAAATCAATGGAAAGCCAGCTCCTTTGAAAACAGTCGTTGAAA
Organism: Alphaproteobacteria bacterium; assembly: GCA_964201935.1. Lineage (GTDB taxonomy): Bacteria > Pseudomonadota > Alphaproteobacteria > RUG11792 > RUG11792 > CAXNGE01. The sequence goes on from CAXNGE010000071.1 coordinate 3,582, forward strand.
ATGGAGACCAAATAGAAATAATAACAGATGATAAGCATATGCCAAAGCCTTCCTGGGAAAATTATGTCATTACCATCAAGGCCAAGTCTAATATTAAGCGCTCCTTAAACAGCATGGACAAGGAGAGAAATGAAATGATTGGAAAGAGCAATCTCGATGAATTTTGCAAGAGACATAATTTGGAGTGCTCCGAACAAGACGTACAAAGAGTAGTCAATCACCTAAAATTCGAAAATGCCCCAGCTTTATATAATGCGATGGGAGTTGGGGCTTTCAATATTCGCGAGTTTTTTGCTGCATATAATCATGTTAAGCAGAAAGATGATGTTGCATTTCCAGAGGAT
>CAXNGE010000072.1:0-3917 GCA_964201935.1 Alphaproteobacteria bacterium
AATACTCGGGCAGGACAAGGAGGGCAAACCAGCATGGCAATTTCAGATTGAGTGCCAAGCTGTTGGCACACTCGTTGGTGGTGAAGTTTTTGAGCGAGCAAGTGTACTGCTGCCTGTACCGACAGAGCCTGTGTTTCCAGCGGATGCTGGAATGCTCGACAAACTCTTTGCTGAAAATGCCAACTACCAGTTTCCGCTTGGGCAACTATCGCTCAACAAAGATATCGCTCTCAAGGTCCATGGAGATCGATTTTTCAGTAAGCACATTGCAGTCGTCGGGTCCACAGGTTCAGGGAAATCATGCACTGTCGCGAGAATCCTTCACGACGTTGTGGGTATCGCCGATGGGGGGAATGCCAATCAGGGTAAACAGAACAACTCGCATGTTGTCATCTTCGACATTCACGACGAGTACACTGCAGCTTTTTCTCTCCCTGTAGTCCAGTCATTCAATCTTAATCGTCTCGACATAGACACCCTTTGTCTTCCTTACTGGTTGATGAATTCAGAGGAATTGGAAAGTATGTTCATAGAAAGTAACGAGGTAAATTCACACAATCAAGTCAGCCAGTTCAAACAAGCCGTCATCCTTAATAAGGAGAGGCATAACCCTGATATTTCGGAAATGATGTATGACACGCCAGTTTACTTCTCCATTGAGGAGGTCCATCGCTACATTGAGAATATGAACAGCGAGATGATTGGACGCCTTGAGGGCGAGAACAAGCCTAAGCTGGCAGATGGGACTTTGGTCGAGGATCGTAAAGACCACTACTTTGACAAGCTATGCACATTTGTCCCCCAATCTACCGCAAAAGACAGTAAGGCCACGAGTGGCCCATTTAATGGTGATTTCAACAGGTTCGTTTCTCGCTTAGAGACAAAGTTAGGAGACAAACGTCTACGCTTTCTTCTCCATCCTTCGAAGGATGGAAGACCGTTTAAGACTGATGATTTTGAAGAAATCATGAAGCAATTCTTAGGATACCTCAATAAGGCTAACGTCACGATAGTGGACCTCAGCGGAATCCCTTTCGAAGTGCTAAGTATTACAGTAAGCTTGGTCTCGCGACTCATATTTGATTTCTGCTTTCACTACTCCAAATTGCGCCACGCTTCAGGTGCACTGAACGATGTCCCTGTTATGATCGTCTGTGAAGAAGCCCATAACTATATTCCACAACGTGACGATGTTGCATATCGTGCATCTCGTAAATCACTCGAACGTATCGCCAAAGAGGGAAGGAAGTATGGTTTGAGCCTTATGGTTGTGAGCCAAAGGCCCTCGGAAGTGTCCGAGACAATCTTTGCTCAATGTAACAACTTTCTCGCTTTGCGATTAACGAACAACGCTGACCAAAATTACGTCAAAAGACTTTTCCCTGACAATTCAAGTGGTATCACTGATATTCTGCCGAATCTTGCGCCGGGAGAGTGTGTTATCGTTGGTGACGCCGTATTGCTTCCTGCGGTTGTTCAAATGCCCTTGCCGAAACCAGAACCACATTCGCAGAGCGTGTGTGTACACCAGGAGTGGAAGGAACCTTGGCGAAATGTCACATTTGAAGAGGTCATCAGCCGATGGAGAAATGAATAATATGCCCAACTAGGCTTTTGCAGCGGACGCAAAAAGCCGCGCCGCTGAAAAGCAACGTTATGTGAACTATATAAATCAATTGCCATTTAGCGCAGGCAAAGTACATAAATAAACGCAAGATTATAAAAAGGAGTACCTATGGATTTTTTAACTGCATCAATATTGTCAGGAGTAACTTATGACTATATCAAGAATGGATTAACTCTTAGCGCTGAACTGTTAAAAGAAAAGCTTAAAGACTGGCTTATAAGTGATGATATTGCGATAGCGATTTCAACGGAATTGGAGAACCTTGAACTGACAGACGAGTATAGTGAACGGGTAATAGAAAGAAAAATCTCTGAGTCTTCCCAATTGATTAAGTTGATTGAAGCGGTAAAACCTGCCCATAAAGGCAATACAATTGTACAAAATCATCACGGGGCCGGAGATAATGTTGGAAGAGATAAAGTCGTTTATAAATAGGATCTTTTTTAGAAAAAGTGAATTGATAGAAAATAAATCTGCTAACGGGCCGAATGCATATTCCACGGCTACTCAGGCTCATTATGGTTATGGTGATAATGTATTAGGAGACAAGATTGTTTATGAAGGAAACGACATAAACATATTAGATATCCTTTCTAAAGAATGGTTCAAAAGGCATATTCAAACTAATGTCGATAACTTAGGCAAGAGATATACACCTGAGTTAAATATTCAGTTAGACATTTCGAAGTATTTCGATGCAATCAGCAAAAACAATAATTTTCGTCAAATTTCAAAAGATCATTTCCATACATTTCTGCTAAAAATCAATAAAGCCTTGAGTCTCTTGCTAAAGATGCCTTTCGATGATGAAATTAATCAGATAAAAACAGTTATAAACAATCTTGAAAGTCAGTTTTTGATTTCTCAAAGAAATGAAACCATTCAGATTGATTTAGAATCATTGGAAAAGGATATAAGGTTAATTAAAAAAACACTTTCACAATGCGAAAGGCATATAGAGGTTAACAAGAAAGGAAGTAAAGAATCTACCGATTATATAAAACACGCAATAAATGAAGCGAGGGGATCTATATATAAATTTTCTGAATTCGTCCAAAGTCCAATACTAAAGTTAGCGAATAACCCGATTGTATTACTGACAGGACCCGCAGGTATTGGCAAATCTCACTTGTTAGCAGATGTCGCTTTAAATAGGATTAAAGCCCAAAAGCCTTGCATATTGCTTTTGGGGCAACACTTTACTTCTGAAGAATCACCTTGGACTCAGATTCTAAGAAACTTACTCAGACTTGATTGCAATGAAAAACAACTTTTAGACGCTCTGAATGCATTAGCAGAAGCCCAAGGAGAAAGGCTACTCTTTATTGTCGACGCAGTTAACGAAGGGAAAGGTAGGTATTTTTGGCCCGATCATATAAGTGGCTTTATTAATGAGTTTTCTAAATATCCTTGGATCGGTTTAGTACTCAGCATTCGTACTTCTTACGAGAAATTGCTAATCCCTGACGATGTTATTTCCAATAACAAGGTTATAAGAGTTGAGCATTTGGGTTTTAATAGTCTCGAATACCAAGCATCAAGTTTTTTCTTTTCACAATATTCCATTGAACAACCAAGTATTCCTCTACTTAACCCTGAGTTTAGAAATCCATTGTTTCTTAAATTATTTTGTGAGGGTTTAAGTCGATCCGGTTTGACTAAAATTCCGAAAGGGTTTGGAGGTATTAGCAGTATCATTGATTTTTTTATTGAGAGTATTGACAAAAAGCTGGCTTCACCAGCTTTTTTTGATTATCCCGTTGGCCAGAAAATTATTAAAAAAGTCATTAGTGAACTTATTGGCTACAAACTTGAAAATGATCTTCATTTTGTTTCTTATGACAAAGCTTTTGGAATTGCTGACGGAATATTATCTAAATTTAGCAGTAAACGGCGATTCCTTGACGCCCTTATTTCTGAAGGTGTTTTATCTAAAAATCTATTATGGAAAGAAGGTGAGTATGAAGAGTGCGTTTATTTAGCTTATGAACGATTTGAAGATCACCTTACAACCTCATATTTGCTCGACAAAAAACTTGACAGTGATGCACTAGAAAGCCTCTTTGTAGCCGAAGGAAAGCTGTCACGTTATGTTGACAATTCACGTTATTCACAAGGAATACTTGAGTCATTATCCATACAGATCCCTGAAAGAACTGGAAAAGAGTTATATGAATTACTTGATGAGAAACAAAAGAAATTTACAAGCGTTATAGAGTCATTTTTATATAGTTTAATATGGAGGCGGCCAGAGAACATTAAGGAAAACACCAAGGATTATATAAATCAA
>CAXNGE010000073.1:0-3889 GCA_964201935.1 Alphaproteobacteria bacterium
CTTGTCGTCATATTCGAGCGTTTTTTCAAGAGCGTGCGATTCCAATACTTGTGATATAATTGTGGCCTCCCTGGTTTGGAGCTCGTTTTTCCTTGCATAGTCAATAAGTATATTAAGAAGGTTGACATCTGATTGACCATCAGTGAGTCTTTGTCGAATTTTTTCGTTTTCCTGCGCTTCTCTGATCTTCACCTCCTTTTCTCTGACTTTCCTCTTGTTTAGTTCTGGCAAAGCTTCGAAGATGAGAGCTCTCACAGATTCCGTTTCATCATCAGGCACGAAGTTATCTAAAGATTTGCTGTCTCCGAAAAGCCTATAAAGTCCTGCCACAATCTTTTGTCCGCACGTGCCGTCACTAAAAAGTCCTTTAGTTCCTCCCCACGTCAACCTATATTTTCCAGAGCCATATATTTGATCAAACAACGGCTTAACTTCTATCTCCGTTACTTTTTCATCAATATTGATGAAGAGATTCCCTTTTTTTGCATAAGAATTCAAGATCGTGATGTCAGGACCACTACTGCCAGTGTTGTCTATATAGAATCCCATCCACGACGAACTTGGAGCATATCCGAGAAGCTGTTTACCCTTCACTTTTGCCATTGCCCCTAGTGTCCAGAGCAATTCCTGATATTGTTGTGTCGGATATGGCACAATTGCGTCCTGACAGAGTCTTTTCAAGATATATTGCATTTCGGTAGATGCGCGACACTCTCCTTGATAAGTCTCAAAATCCGATGGCAGCTCCCCTGTGCAATAGTCTTCGTTATAGTAGTAACTGAGCATGCCAAGCTGATTCTCTTTGTCGGAGTTAAAAGACTCCACATCTTCATAGCCATATGCATCAAAGATTATTTTGTCAACGGCGGCCGATGCCTGAGTCTGCAATACAGAACTTTCCGCAACTGGTTGGTTGTTTTCATCCATTGCAAAAGTTGCTCCAGACAATGCGATGCTCATTGCGAGTAAGCTCAGAGCTGATATTTTCTTCATAAAAAAGCATCCTTAAAAATCTAAAAATTCAAAAGGAATTATAACGCAAAACAATGAGTGTATCAAGAAGTAAAAAATATTTTTTGTCCGTACAATGAAAATTGCAAACAAGTTTAGGCGTATGTTCCGAAAATAAGGAAGATTTTTTGCGTTGCTTTCGTTATAGATGATGGAGATTTTATTTTAATGGAGCGGATGAGCTATATTCCCAGTTTCCAGCAATTTTTTGGGGGAGTCAAACTCTTTTTACGCCCATAGAATTTTACAGAGCGCCCTTATCGAATCTTTAAATACTCTCTTCCCAAGTTTTGTTTATACACTAAATTTGAAAAATCTACGGTATTGTCTTTCTCCATTGCGCCTGAGAGAACTGGAGACAATAAATGAGTTCCATCTTCAGACTCTCTTGAAAATTGGCGCATTTTTTGCACGATTGTTGAAAGGGTTGTTTCGTTCATCACCATATTTGCGATCGATAGCATCGTTAAAATCTCCTCGGATGCTGGAAGAATCGACAATGGATCTCTCTGTATAATTTTTGGGAGCAAGTCTTTGTTTTCATATAACTTTTCAAAAAGAACAGAGGAACATGTCAGAAACTTTGCAATTTCAGAACAATTTTTAATGTCGCGTTTTTTCTTTTTCTTGTCATAATCACTTGTGGCTTTTATTCTGGACAGATCTCCAGCAGTTTTTTGTAACTGTTGATTTATTTTTCCAATATAGGGGCTCAATGCAATTCTGGCATTGTCCCTTATCCCGAGCAATTCCTTGGCAAGAAACAATATTCTATTAAAATTTTTCCTCGTAGACTTGTTCTTAAAATATTTTTCTACTTCTCTTTTGTATTCAGCTTTTATGAGCTCAATTTTGTCTAGGTCTATTTGTAAATCAGGCTCGGGAGCTGAACTCGATACGGAATCTAAAATTTTTGGCGATTGCGCTAGAGCTTTCGAGAAAGAAATTCTGGAATTATCCGCAGTGCTTCTCTTGAGATTTACCAGAGTTTTTTCAAAGATCTCTTTTGCATTTGCTCCATTAAATTCATTGCAAAAAGCTGATGTTATTCTCGACAATTTATATGTCATTTCTTCTGACTGATTTATTAGCTCTTTGTTGATAATTGGTCTCATGATTCTGATTATTGTTTCATCAGATATGGTGACTGTTGACTCCCGATTGACCGTCTCAACAAAAATTGCATTGCCATAATCTCTTGGTTTTGCAGAAACAAACTGCAACAAAGCACGAATTTCTTTGAGCATTGGAACAAGCTCAAGAGGAGATTTTACAACGATTTCTCTAATTCGTTCATCGGTTAAATTGGTAAATACACCATATATTCCGACGACAAACCTTATAAACTTTGATGTACTTTCATCGCTTAGATTGTGTTTGTTCATATCAGGAAAGTTGCCTCCATTTAGCTCCTTGAAAACAAACTGTTTTGATTTTAGTTGGGTTGATATATACTCGGTTTTGAGTGAATTCAAAATGTCTTTCGCTATTTTGTACAGAGTTGTAACATCATCCTCTGTCATGTTATATAACGACAGTTCTTTGGCGAGGGTTGTATAGTTCGAGAGTGATTCTTGGAAGTTATATTGGTTGGGCGGAAGAGGTACTATAGATTGATTTTGCTGGAGCAAGGTGTTATTAATTTGGTTTATAGACTGGCTATTTACTCCAAAACTAGAGACAAGAGACAAAAACACAACTGAATAAATGATATTCATACATTATTTTTCTGCGTACTTCTCTTCCGAAATAGATTCTGCCAGAAAAAGATTAATTTTTCGTTAACGTTTTACAGCTTTTTTACGATTTCTTTACAGATCGTTGAAATAGCCACGGCCATAGGGACGGATATAAAGACTCCAGCGATCCCAAGAACAGACACGGTAGCACAAATAGAAAACAACAGCCAAAATGGTTGGATACCAGTGGTTTTCCCTATGAGTTTCGGAGTAATAAAATTTGAGTCCAAGAGTGGGATGGCTGCGTATAGACACATAGTTAATGTGTATTGATAGGTAAATGAGAAGTCATCTATGGACATGGCAAGCGTTGCGAGAAGCCCGAGAAGGGGGCCAAAAAAAGGAGCAAACGACAAGAATCCAGAAAATATTCCACAGACCAAAAATTCTTTCACTCCTATGAAATACAGAGCCACAGAATAAAGAACCGATAGAATACAGCAGATGAGAAGCTGTCCTTTGGTATACGCCGCTAATTTTTTATTTATATTTTTGATGGTTTCTAATGTGGCCGTTGATGAAAATTTTGCAAGAATGGAGACGATCGAGTTCTCTATTTTACTCCAATCTTTCAACAGATAATATGTGATGAGCGGAGTCATAATAGCGAATATCACAACATAAACCACTGCGACTCCCGTGTTAATGAAGTTCAAGATATGGTTCGGAAGATCGGATGTCACTTGCCCCACATATTTTTGAAAACTTGCGCTCACGTCGAATGTGTGATCGATTCCGAGGCTCGAAGACGATCTGTGCAGTAGGTCATTTATGCTCGCCGGCGCAGTCTGCATTAATCTTGGCAGCTTATTTATTAAAACCATTGCTGCATTCTTAAAAAGCGGAACCAAAAATATTGCCAGGAACGCAAAAATGGAAACCATCAAAGAGACGACAATTCCAGCAGAAATCGATGAGGAAATCTTCAAATTTGTCGAGATAGATTTTGTTGGGGCGTGGAAAGCATAAGCCAATATAAGAGCTATAACAAAAGGGATAAGCCACTGTCCCATAGCATAAAATATTGCTATTAGAGCTAGTAACAAAAACACGCTAGTAATTATTCTGCTTTTTGTGTATTCCATTCTCGCAATCCAATTTCACCCGAGTCGACCCGCTCTTAGTATACGATATTTTCG
>CAXNGE010000074.1:0-3883 GCA_964201935.1 Alphaproteobacteria bacterium
GGTTTCAAAAGGAGTTTATTTTATGAGGCAGACTTCTTTTGGCAAAAATTGAAAAAAAAGACAAAAAAATCGACTCGTGTTAACTCTTTGTTAACCTTTTTATGTTATTTTAAGACCATCCCTAACCCCACACCCACCCGCGAGGGGCATGCAGCTCATCGATTTCGCTTACATCCAGATACAATCTTATTTTATCATGAAAAACTTAAGAATACGTTAAGAAAGCTTAACTTAAAAGAAATATTGGAGCCTTTTTTGGAAAAACTTGTAAACATCAATATATCATTACTCAGAGGAAAATTATGGAACATCTAGCTTGTTCATCAATTCATAGCACTGCAACAATTCATAATACTGCCATCATCGAAGAAGGAGCCGTTATAGGAGCCAATTCATATGTCGGTCCCTTCTGTTGTGTTGGACCTCACGTCGTTCTTGGAGAGAATGTTCGACTTGAATCACACGTAGTTATCTCTGGAGACACAATAATTGGAGATTCGTCTGCAGTCTATCCATTCGCCTCCCTTGGAGGAAAGCCTCAAGATCTGAAATACAACAACGAAAGATCAAGACTAGAAATTGGCAAGAACACAACGATAAGGGAATATGTCACGGCTAATATCGGAACAGAAGGCGGCGGCATGGTAACCAAAATCGGAGCTAATTGCCTCATTATGGCATATTGCCATATAGCCCATGATTGCATAATTGGAAACAACGTCATCCTTGTTAATTGCGTTAATTTATCGGGCCATGTTTTCGTTGATGATTTTGCTATAATTGGAGGAATGTCCGCAGTTAAGCAATTCACAAGAATTGGGAGACATGCGATGGTAGGAGGCTGCTCTGGGGTTGATAGGGATGTTATTCCTTATGGGCTCATCAGAGGAGACAGACCAACAATAATCAAGGGGTTAAACATCATAGGATTAAAACGCAGAGGGTTTGATATAGATGAAATTAAAACGATGAAAGATGCTTATAACGATATATTCAACAATCCTAATGGCGAAACCTCATTGACGCAGCTCGTCGGAAAGGCAGATGAAAAATACGCTGGGAACAAATATGTTGCTGAGATTATAGATTTTATCAAGGAAAAATCTAAGAATCCAATTTGCACGGCTCAGCCAACTGACGAAATTTAACCCCTCTGCTTGATATACTCTTGATAATTGTGATTGAGTGCTAATTCTGCATGAGAACCGAACAAGGTTTCTGTTTTTCCAAGATATAGAATCTTGTTGGAATATACCAATAATGATGCGCTGTCCGTTGATATAATAACCGTTTTTCTCTTTGAAATATGCGATACAAAATTATTAAATAGCTCAAACGATTCGTCTGTCTCAAAATGTTTCGGGGACTCAATCAGTAAGATATTAGGATTTTGCAAGAATATACGAGCAATTTGTATTCTTAAAACCGTATCTTGATTAAGCTGTATTTTCCCGTCAGTGTCAAAGACCTCTGTATCCCAAAACTCCTTTAAGTCTACCTTATCTGCAACTCTTAACAGTTTCCGCATGTCATTCGAAACAATGGCGAGATTATCTCGAACGGTTCCATCTATAAGCCCAAATCCTTCCTCGAATATTCCGACTACTTTTCTTATCGTGCTTGTGCTAACACTCTCAATCTTGTTCCCGCTTATATATATATTCCCTGATTGTGAAGTGTAATATTTCAGAATCAGATCAAAAATATATCGAGAAAAACTCATATTCTCTCCGGTGATTGCAACAAATTCTCCTGGAAGAACAGAGAACGAAAGCTCATTTAACAGAGGAGCATCTGAAACCTTCGTTGGCTCCTGCAAACAAACGTTATGAAAAGCAAGAAACAAATTTTTCGTATCCAGTTGCTTTTCATTTTCGATAATTCTATCTTCCAACATGCAATCTGTTGGAATTATGTCGTCTAAGTCTATTTCTTTCACCTCTAAATATTTTTCATATGCAAAAAATGATATAACGAAGAAAAAAATCGCGGAGTAAAAGAATTCACCATTATTCGACAGATCAAACAAGTTTTCGGAAATATAATCCTGCTTAATGATATAAGCTAAACACAGCAGGAGAAACAATCCAGAGAGCCATAAAATAGCCTGAAATATATATTTGGACGACATCATTCTTGTGTTGCTTTTAAGACGTTTGCGCTCCCTAAAAAACCTGGTTATAAACAAATTTTGAGCAGAATAAAATTGGATTCCTCTCGCTGCCGAAAGAGCCATCCCTGAGAATTTGTTAAGAAAGCTTTGATCCTGCTCAAAGTTGGCTCTTCTTGTTATCCTAACCGCTAATTTTATTGAGATCATGATAAAAAACACAGAGACTAATATTAGCAGCATCAAATGCCTGCTCTGAAAGAATATCATAGCGCAGGAAGTTAAGAACGCCACAAAAAACGGAATCGCATACATGTATAACAAAAACCTGCATCTCTCAGCTTTATCTACCAAAAACAGCAGCTTCGAATTAATATAGCTCATATCTTCTTGTGAAACTTTATTAACATCCAAATTTACGGCTGTCTTAATAAATATCTTGATGTATTTCATTGTCTGCTTCTTGACGAAAATCGACGCATAATACCATGTCAATAACAAACAAACAGCGCAGACAAACCCGGAGGAAATTTGGATATAGAACGAAATTTCTTGCTTCTCAATGTCTATGAATTCTGTGTGAAACATTCCAAGTATTGAAGCGCATATAAGGGATAGACAGGTGAAATAAGCAAAAGCAATTTTTGACACATTCATAGAAATTAACTAAAGCAAAATTGGTGGAGCCGAGGGGGATCGAACCCCTGACCTCTACAATGCCATTGTAGCGCTCTCCCAGCTGAGCTACGGCCCCAAAACAGATACCTGTCAAAGAGAAGTGTAGCACGCGGCGAAAGAAATCTTCAAGCTTTTTTTTACACCCAAACAAGGGATTGTTAGATAAATATAGCGAGTTATTTAAAGCTTTGGGGCGAACCACCCACTGCTACATTGCAAATTTCTTTAGTCGCCCCGAACATATTTACTCAACAGTCACTGATTTCGCCAGGTTTCTTGGTTTGTCGACATCAAGGCCATTTAATTTTGCAACATAATACGCTAACAGATGTATCGCGGTTGAAAGAGGGAAAGGATGCATTGTTTCAGCTGTTTGCGGCAGATAGACACAGGAAACATTCTCATCTGTCTCGATATTTCCAAGATATTCCTTAGCATCGTTTGTTGTGATCAAAATAACCTTTCCTTTTCTTGCTAAAATTTCCTGAGTGTTCGAAAGGGTTTTTTCAAGGTATCTGTCTTTTGGAGCCAAGATGATTGAATATCTGTGTTCGTCTATCAGAGCAATCGGGCCATGTTTGATTTCCCCCGCTGGATATCCTTCGGCGCTTATATAAGAAAGCTCCTTAACCTTAAGAGATCCTTCCAGAGCGACGGGGTAGCTTGTTCCTCTTCCGATATACAGCATGCTTTTGCTAGTCCTGATTTTATCTGCGATTGTTTGAAAGATTGCGTGGTTGTTGAGGATTGCGCTCATGGAGCCTGTGATATCATTAATGTTTATTTTTGATTTATCAGAAGCCAGGAGGAGCAATGCAATCGCTTGAGCCACGAATGCCTTCGTTGATGCAACACCTATTTCAACCCCAGCCATTGTTTTGATTGAATGCGCCGCCTCCCTTGCGATTGAGCTGGTTTCAACATTAACGATTGCCAATGTGTCGAATCCCTTTGCTTTTATCTCCCGAAGGGCGGAGAGCGTATCCATCGTTTCTCCAGATTGACTTATAAAGACATATAGAGAATCTTTTGAAAGCACAGGATTTCTGTATCTGAACTCTGAAGCAATTTCAACATCAACATGAATTCCAGCCA
>CAXNGE010000075.1:0-3795 GCA_964201935.1 Alphaproteobacteria bacterium
AGAGGACTTGTACAGCGTTAAATGGACGTGTAAAATTGCTAAACCCGCAGCCGTATAATGACTTTAACGATCTTATGTGCGCCGAGGAACTCCAATTTTTAAAGGCAAGATTGGAGCACCTTCATGACCAATAATACTACAAATTCGAAATTTGAAGAAGAGAATAAAATAATGATTAGAGTTATCGCTCTAGTTCGCTCTTTAGCTGGAAAAGATTGGGCAAAAGTAGTCGAGTTTGAAGACATGGACGGGGAATTGAAAAAGCTAAATATTCCGTTTCAAACTCTACTTGATGCTAGAGAGCTGAAGAAATTGTTGGCTAGTAATGGATTTAACTTTAATCTATTAACAAACGAACTCATTAAATATATACAGAATGAAGCCCCTAAAAAGCGCATAAGAACACTTAATAAAACTGGCTGGGTAAATGAGCAAGATTTCGTTTGTCCGTCGTTTACTGTAAAAACCTCTAAAGACAACGAAGAGTATGAGCTTCAACGCTCAGGCAAACACGGTTTTGCTCAAAAAGGCACATTGCAAGAATGGAGAGTAGAAATTTGCAAGCTCTGTGAAGGCAACACTATTCTAACTCTGGCATTATGCGCTTCATTGTTGGGCACGGGTATAGAATGCTTAGGAATTGGCAATACAATAATCAATCTTGTAGGTCAGAGCAGTATCGGGAAAACAACGGCTTTACGAGTGGCCGCATCTGTCTGGGGAGAGCCAAAAAATTTCATTAACCAATGGCGCAGCACATCGAATGCTCTCGAGGCTACAGCTCAAACATATAATGAAACGGTTTTAATTTTAGACGAGCTCGGGCAATGTCAGGCAAAAGATGTTGGAGAAATAGTCTACATGATCGGCAATGCAAAGGGAAAAAGTAGACTCAACCAATACGCAGAGCTAAAGCAAAATAAAGAGTGGAGACTTGCAGTTTTAAGCTCCGGAGAGGTTGCAATAACAGATAAAATAATGGAAGCAGGTGGAAAAGTTAAGGCTGGACAATTGGTTAGATGTACAGATATAGACTGTCATATGTCAGAAGAAAACGGTATATATGATACTATGCATGATGATTTCGAAAATGGAGCAGATTTGTCGAAGTATCTAAATGAACAATGCTCAAAATATTATGGCGTTGTAGCTGAGGCGTTTGTTAGAAAATTAGCCATTATGTCTGATGAATCAATAAAAAGCAAATTTAATGAACTCAGAGGCGAAATAAAGACGAAATTTAAATTAGCTAACGCAAATGGTCAAGTTTTAAGAGTTGCAGATGTATTTGCTGCGCTTGCTTTAGTTGGCGTACTTGCTTGCGAATTTAAGATTTTTACACATAGAGTTTTTCGACCAAGCGAAGATCAAGAAATGATCTATGAAATAAAAGACCTCATATTTCAGGTTTTTGAAAGATGGTTAACTGCGAGAGGAACGACACAAGCAGTTGAGGATGGCGCTATCGTGGAGCATATAAAGTCGTTTCTATTTCAAAGTGATAACAGATTTCACCAGATAGAGCGCAAAGATGGAAAAGTCACCAATGAGTCTCAATTTACAATAAACAACAGACTGGGATATTGCGTGAAAGATTATTACGACAGCAGGTTAAAAGAGGTAACTTATTATTTTCTTAGTGGTGTCTTTAGTAGCGAAGTTTGCAAGGGATACAACGAGAGAATTGCAAAAAACACGCTAAAGAAAAAAGGGCTGCTTGTTTTAGACAAGGATGGAAGCAATCCAAAAGCTCCAGCATACGTAAAAGAGATGGCTGGCAAAAGAGTTGTAACAATCGTAATCAAACATGAAGAGGAAAATTCTGGAAGTTAAGAAAAAAGTTCGGTAATTCCGGTGAAGTCGGTGAACGTTGTGTTTTCAGGAAGTTGATGGTAGTTTTCCTTCGGTGAGAGTTTCGGCATTCACCTAAACCCTTATCGAAGCATAAAAAGTTTCACCGGTTTTTGGAAATCTCACAGCCTCTTTCACCGCATGAAAAATCCATTTAAAGCCCTGGGGATCAATGGCTCACCGACTTCACCGGAATTACCGGTTGACTGTTAAGCAAAACGATTCTATAATCTGTCTATAATTTTTAAACGGGGGTTTGGCATGTCAATTTTAAGGATATTACTAATTGTTTTTGCCATCTATTCAGAGATTGCTTTTGCAACAGAATCAGAAAACTTACTAAACAAAGCAAATGTATGTTTCGATGTTAAGAAATACCAAGATATGATGCTTATTGTTGGCAAAGAAAATGGGCAGGAGAAATTTTCCACAACCGTAAAAGTCACTGATTTTGGGAGATTTATAAATAGCTCGAAAAACAATTTTCACCTACAAAAGTTGAATGACACATTATTATTTCAGTATCATTCCCAAACTGGAGCATTTTTTGAGATACTAATAAACAGCCTTGGAGATATTGAGCTAGCCTCTTCCTCGCAGACAAACTCTGAATTCAGCAAAAACAAAACGTATGGGTTCAGAACATATGGCACGTTAATAAATAATGGAACTCAGGCATTTAGCTCTTTGGTTGCAAGTGCCAATCAGATCCATAACTTTGGAACGATTCAGTCAAATGGTGTGCGGCTTTTCCAGAATTATCTTTTTAATGCTGGTGTTTTGAAGTTTGGAGAAACACCAAAAGAACTCTTAGATTTGACCGCAGTTATGCCAACAAATAGTACAGCTCAACCTGTATTTAAAAACGGTGTTGTGGAAAACTACGGAACATTTTTATCTAATGGAAAGCTGGACATTAAAGGGGCTCTCAACTATCATGAATACGGAGCGAGTGACTTTGGAAATCTTGAAATGTTCGGAGGAGACATGCGGTTGTCTGGTAAAACAAACGTTCGTGGGAATCTTTGCGGATCAGTGCCAAATATGACTATTAATGACAATGCAAAATTTTCTACTGGGACGTTCAATACTGCGCCAATCCAGAACTTAACACTCGGTGGAAATTCAGAGCTTTTTATAAAGAACAACAGCACTCTAACCGTGAGTGGCAACTATTTTAATGGTGGAGCTATTTCATCTGGCGATAATTTGACTCTAAAACTTAAGAAGAAGCCGGATGATGTCGGACTTGTGGCTGCCAAAGAGTTATTGGAATATATTTGCGAGCAACAAGAGCAAGCAAAAAATACTATAGCCGCTCATGAGGCGAACCAGAAAACTTCGTTTAAAGGGACACTAATTGCAAAAAAGACTAAGATAACGCGCCATACGGATCATTATTTGAACAGGATTACTGATCACTATAATGTTACGCAAGACCAATATGGCCGTGAAGTTTCTCGCGCATTCAGCCACAGAACAGAAACTGGTTATGTCTTTCAAAATAGAACTACTGATGTGCAAGAATTTGTAAAACAATTGTCACAAGAACTTACAGATTACCTTGATAACAAAGCTAAAGAAATGGACGAGATCAAGGAAAAGCTAGATGAACTTACTAATTTGGCAAATGCACTGCAAGGCGCAATCGCTAAAACTAATAGGCTATTCTATGAGAAACTTAAGAGCGATCTGGCCAGAGTAGGAATGTCCGTTCAAGATATAGATTTTATATATAACGATCCTATTATGAATGCTTTGAGGGATTTAAAAAACAGGCAAGATGAGAGGTATGCAGAGTTATACGAAACAGCAGATAACTTAAGATATGAAACATACGATTTATCGAAGTTTCTTGACAGCCCTGCTCAGAGGTTCATAGACGAGTGTTTGATTCCCGTTATGACTCTTGCCTCTCTAATCCCAGGGCCTCAGCAAGTTATC
>CAXNGE010000076.1:0-3786 GCA_964201935.1 Alphaproteobacteria bacterium
AGGAAATTCTGGCTTCGGATCAACTGGGCTGTTGTAAATTTTGAGTCTGTCATAGATAACTGCTATTGTTATATTATTATATAGCAGGACACAGAGAAAAAACAGAGGAAGGAGGCAAAGAAAATCAATAATATAGCTGTTTTTGACTAAACAAACATTGCCACACTCTAGAATGCTTTACTTCACTAAAGAAACTCTATCCTGAGCATCAGCCACGCTAATCTCGCGCCGCCTCAAGAGCTTATAAAGTTTTTGAAAACGTTCTCGTTTGTGTGATGCTTCTTTGCAACATAATTTCTTTGCAAAAAATAGATGCTTCTTATAATCAAAAAAGCTTGAAACGAATCAATTATTAAAGTAAACTCATAAGGTAGTTATTTGTTTTCTTGCTGCATCTAGTTTGCAATCTCCCGTTCGAGACACTGTGATATGATCTTTGCTGCGCCTTAGCAGCATGTTCGTCTGTGGTTAAGTTCGGATCATTTAAAATGGATGTTTGAATTGCGTGGAAAACAAAAGTAGTAGCATATTTAGTCCTGAGGACAAAAATATGAAGTGTATTTTAAGGAGATAATAATGGCAACAGGCACAGTTAAGTGGTTCAACGTAAGCAAGGGATATGGATTCATCCAGCCTGAAAATGGTGGTAGTGATGTTTTTGTGCACATAAGCTCTCTTGAGCGCTCTGGTCTTAACATGCTAAATGAAGGCCAACATGTGAGCTATGAGCTAGCAACACATAATGGCAAAACTTCTGCAGTCAATCTAAAGGCTTCGGAAGACTAAATTCTGACGGCAATAAAGGGCGATTGTTTTTTTCGCTCTTTTCCTTGTTTCATATAAAAATTCGCTCTTCAAAATATCTGGTAATCTGTAATGACAAGCATTTTTAAACAATTCGTGTTGCTTTTTCCCCCTTTGTGTAATATATTATAACCATAGATTTTTTGCATTTATAAAAATAACAAGAGGATCGAATGAGCACATTAGAACAAGTCAAGCAGATAATAGTTAATAATCTAAAAATAGAGGCAAGTAAAGTTATCGAATCCGCAAGTTTTAAGGATGATCTCGGGATGGATAGCCTAGAGCAAGCAGAACTCATCATGGAATTCGAGAAAAGCTTCAATTGCGAAATCCCGGAAGATGCCGCTGAAAAAATAGCAACAGTTGCAGACGCCGTGGCATATCTCGAGTCAATTAAAAAATAAAAGAGAACAAGCGTGGAAAGGCGGGTTGTAGTCACTGGAATAGGAGCGATCTCTCCACTTGGAGCGAACGCTACATCTCTATGGAAAAACCTGATTGCATGCAAAAGCGGCATCAGGGAGATCGATAATTTCGATACATCCGACGTATCATCTAAAGTCGCCGGATATATTCCAAGAGGAGAATCTGGGTTTAATCCAGATTTATATATGACTCCCTCCGAGCAGCGAAGAGTGGATTTATTCATAGTTTATGCTATAGCCGCCGCCCAGCAAGCTTTCATTGACGCAGGATATGATTCTTTGACGGAGCTCGAGAGGCAAAAAGCTGCAGTTATTATAGGGTCGGGCATTGGTGGCGTCCCTAGGCTGTTTGACACGTCAGTTACTCTTTATGGCGAAGGTGCCAGGAGGGTCAGCCCGTTCTTCATTCCGTCAGTCCTTGTAAACCTGGCCGCTGGAAACGTCGCTATCAAGCACGGATTCATGGGGCAAAATTACAGCGTCGTTTCTGCTTGCGCTTCCGGAACACACAGTATTGGAGACGCATACAGACTTATTAAGCACGGATATGCGGATTTCGCGTTAGCAGGCGGAGCAGAGGCTGCAATCTGCAAGCTCGGTGTTTCTGGGTTCGCTTCAGCAAAGGCGCTGTCCACTGGGTTTAACGACACCCCAGATAAGGCATCAAGACCATGGGATAAAAGTAGAGACGGCTTTGTTATCGGAGAGGGCTCTGGAATCTTGGCCATAGAGTCTCTTGAAACTGCCGAAAAACGCGGTGCAAAGATATATGGAGAGATCCTCGGATTTGGATCATCCTGCGATGCCTTTCATATTACGGCCCCTATGCTAGAGGGGACAGGTGGAGCTCTCGCAATGCAAAATGCAATAGATGATGCCCGCATAAGCGCAGACAAAATAGATTACATAAATGCGCACGGAACTTCAACTCCCGCCGGAGATCTTGCTGAAATAGCTGCCATTAAGACGGTTTTTAAGGATCATGCATATAACGTTAATGTTTCATCAACGAAATCTGCGATGGGACATCTGCTTGGAGCTGCGGGAAGTGTTGAATCTATCGTCTGTCTCCTGGCAATGCAAAATAATGTCGTTCCCGCGACTCTTAATCTGGATGAGCCGGATGAAGGCTGCGACCTCAACCTAACGGCAAACGCTCCACAGGAACGCCAACTTGATTGTGTCATGAACAATTCCTTCGGATTCGGTGGAACGAATGCAAGCCTAATCTTCAAGAAAATATAACTATCTAATGCATATAGTGGAACTTTGATATAAAAAACGAAGAGACAACAGTTTGACATTCGTGTCTTATACTCAATCGACTTGAATGCCGCTCTCTTTTATGTTTTTTTGTCGTCAAAAAGTTTTCTTTCCGCATGGGCAGCTTCGCAACGTCGAACTGGTTTTAGTATAATTATGCTTTACAAAAGTTCGCCAAACCATCTGCTTAGCGGATAGTAGTTGATGTCGATGTTGCGAGAGTTTCATAAGAAACAGACCAAGGCACTGAAAAGAAACCTGGCCATTTCTTCCCGTATGGATCTGCTGCAAAATACAAAGGAACAACGGAGTGGGAAAAAAGCTTGTGGGATAAATATTGCATGCCAAGCTCGTCGAAAGGCAACCACTCCGGCTTCAGTTACTGCTTCTTTTTCGCCTTGGAACAACAGCAAGAAAACAGACTGAGGCAAAATGCTTGAATCTCAGGAGCTTGCTGAATAAGGTCGACTGCCAACTCAAGCCCTGCCTGAACTCCTGCTGCCGCATCCTTGTTTTTGATTGCCTCTGCAAGTTCGCTGACATGCTCTGCATCTTCTTTTATATCTTCCACATCGAGCTGAGTCTCTCCCTTACCGATGACTTTTAGAACATCATTTACGAGTTCGGCTCCTTCAGTCGCCGCGCCGACAACATCTTTTTCTTTGATGTTTTCTATGAGATCTTTGGTGTCGTCAACTCCCTGTTGAACCACCGTTATGTTTAGCTTCTTGTCATCCTCTCCAAATGTTCCAAGAACATCGTTGACAAGTTTCGCTCCATCAACAACGGCTTGGTCTACTTTCCCTTGTTTGATTGCCTCAGACATGCTGACTCCATCTTTAACTCCTTGAATTGCATCAACAAAGTCTATTTTTGGCATTGGAATCTTGTTTTCTGTTGCCTCAGAATTTTGCACAAATGCGAAGCATGTGAAAATGAGCATCATCGCACCAATATTGTTTTTCATTTTGTTTTTCTCAAAAAGGTTTCTATCAATTATCATTGTACAAAGCAAAAATTAACACACAGTTAACCGACAATAAAGTTTTTCTCTTGAGCTGCGTTATTTTATCGATACGCGGAACAAACAAGCGATATACAGACCGCTGAATTTTATGCATTTTTGTTCACTGCTATTGAATGTGTCGTTTTTATTTGCTATCCTTATCAAGAAAGTGCTGTATCTTATTGAAGAAGCGCGGACGTGGTGAAATTGGTAGACACGCAAGATTTAGGTTCTTGTAACGAGAGTTGTGGGGGTTCAAGTCCCTTCGTCCGCACCATTAGCTTT
>CAXNGE010000077.1:0-3774 GCA_964201935.1 Alphaproteobacteria bacterium
AAGATTTAAAAGATCGCCAGATAAAAGCGAAGCAGAAACAAGAGCCATAGAATTTTTCTCGAAACACACGTATAGCTCATGATATAACAAAATCACAAATACTTAAAGGAGATTTTCAAGAAGTCATTAGAAATCTTCAGCGTTTGCTATTCAATGCTGTGAATAAGCTGTCTCAAAGCCTCGATAGCTTCTGGTTTTGGAGTCTGGCGCGCGGCTAGTTGTATGATTTTTTCACGTAGCTCGCTATTATCTGGTGCTTCTTTCTGCTTTTTTTCCATATAGTCTTTATCTGCTCCAATATGCGTCCACCTTACAGTTGAACCTATTTTGTCAGCAAGTGCTATATCTCCATATCTCTGTACGAACAATATATCTCCACGGACAGCTATTTGCGCTATCTGTAATAGCTCTATCTGAGAATATTCATCCCACGCAACCGGGAATAAGAAGGCTTGCACATCTTCTTTGCTCCTAATTTCAGGGACTTCGAAAAGGCCTTCGTGGTAATAACCATGAATTGCTGCATGAAGATCTTCTTTTGATGAACTCTGAAAAAGCTTCATTGCTTCATTATAGGTTTCAGAATCATATTGGAGTAAATCATTAAGAAGTGGATTTTCACCAGACTTAATCATGTTAATTATGTCTTCGAGACTAAAAATGTCTTCAGCTTTATGTATATGATTCGATATCTCGTGCCCAAACTCATGAAATATTATTTGAAATTGCCTTATACTTCTGTTTTCATCTTTATTTATAGTAGATAGTTTTATCTTCATCTCATCAAAGTTTAAGCCCATTTGAAAGTTTTCCCAATCCATATGGGTCCAGGTGTCTAACATAAACTGAAACTTCTGCTGCTTTTGCGCAGTTATATCAAGAATCATTGTTACAAATTTTCCAAAGTCTTCAGAACCCGCAATTCCTTCGAGCATAATTTCTTGTATTTTCTGCCGAAAAGCATCAGGATCAAAGCCATCAGCCATTTCGCCGGCGCATGAATATTCGCACTGCCCCGCTAAAAATTCAAGCACTTGAGCTGCATTTGCTGGAATAACTGCTGGATGCTTTATTACTCTTACTTTTATCGGAACATCTTTATAAGAAAACTTTATTGGCGATGATAATTCCAAGAGTTTTTTCCTAGCAGTTGTTCTCTCTTCTTTTTTAATACTTCTCCTGTACATACTGCGCTCGAAGCGTATATCAGAAGTGCCATACAGATCGGAATATTGTTTGCCTAACTCTGTCAGTTTTTTTTGTATAGAGTGAAATTCCGATTTTTCTTCGACAGGCCAATCCTCAAAATTTATAGGTTTGTTTCCTGTTTTTTTTCTAACTCTATCATTCACCTGGGAGTTCTCTTGTTCCAGGCGATTGAACTCCTCAAAAAACTGAATCTGTGTTTCGGAAAAGTCTATGCCAGCGTCAATCATGTCTTCATTATGTGCTAAACGAAGGTCTAATAACCTTTGCTCTTCTAGATCTCGCGCTCTTTTCGATTCTTCCTCCCGCAATTTACACTGCTTTGCGTATTCTTTTTCACGTTCTCTTTTATCGTGTTCGCAGTAATGTTGCCAAAAATCATCGCTGTGTTGAGCTTGATAGCGAGATTGAATGTCTTGCATTAAATTCGACAACTTTTGAATTTTTTCCTTATCGGCTTCCAAAAACCCATCATATCTAGGCAGATCACTCAGGCATACTCTTCCCGAATCATCTTTCCACAATCTTTTAGTTGCGCCATTGAAGGTCTTGTTTTGCACGTCACAAAGTGCTTTACACTCTTCAAACATTGCAATTTGCTCTGCAGTAAATTCAACACCATCCATTGCTGAGGCGTGATAATTGCCAGCGGCTAGGCAAATAGTCAATAATAGTTTCTTTAACATTTTATTCTATGTAATTATACATCCTAATAAACGATATTTTAAATATATTGGCAGAGCAAGTCAAGATTCAAAAGTCTAAGCCACAATATTTACTATCCTATTTTTAACGACGATGACTTTTTTTGCTTCAATTGTGTTTCCAAGGCACTCAAACGCCTTTGCTTTTAGATCTTCATCATCAGAATCTTTGGAGATATCAAAGGTTCCTCGGAGCTTCCCATTAACCTGAACGGCTATTGTAACCTCATCGATACTTGCAAGTTTTTCATCGATTTTTGGCCAACTTTCATCCTGCATTTTGGAAGGATTTCCAAGGATCTCCCACATCTCGTGGCATATATGCGGAGTCACAGGATATATGGCCTTAATAAACGATTCAAAGGCAAACAGCAGAGATTCGGCAGATTCGCTGTCAATATTTTTTTCAATTTCGTTGAAAAGTTCCCGAGACAATGCGATTGCCTTGTTCAAAGAAACAGACTCATAACAATTCATAATTTTTTTTAGGTAGATGTGAGTTGTTTTAACGAGTGAATCTTTTCCTGTCGAATTATCCTTCCTTTTTTCTAGAACCTTATTGAAGATTTTCCATACCCTGTTTAGAAACCTCCATGCCCCATCCAAGGCGGCTGTATTCCAGTCGAAGTCCTTCTCGGGAGGGGTATCGGAGACGATAAATAAACGCACAGAATCAACTCCATGAGAGTCTACGATTTTTTCTGGACTTATTGTGTTCTTCTTTGATTTACTCATTTTTTCAAAGGAGCACTCACAAACTTCCTTCCCAGAATTCTCAGTCATTTTGCCAGATTCGTCTCTTGTTATATCGTCTGGATAAACCCATTCTCCATCCGAATTTTTATAGGACTTATGGCAGACCATCCCCTGGGTTAACAGAGATTTAAATGGAATATTGCAGCTTATATATCCAAGATCTCGAAGAGCCATCGTAAAGAATCTTGCGTAGAGCAAATGCAAAACAGCGTGCTCGACTCCTCCTATGCAAATATCCACAGGCATCCCGGCGTCAGCGACATCTTTTTCAATAACCTCCTCTGAATTTGGGCAGAGATATCTCAAGAAATACCAGGAGGATTCAAAGAAAGTGTCGAGGGTGTCGGTATCTCTAAGGGCATCCTCGTTGCATATTGGGCATTTCACATGTTTCCAGTCGGGGTGATTTTCGAGGGGGTTGCCAGTCTTATCAAACTTAACGTCCTCTGGCAAAAACACAGGCAATTCTGCTGGAACAATCCCGCATTTGTGGCAGTGAATCATTGGAATCGGACACCCCCAATATCTCTGTCTTGAAACCAACCAATCCCGAAGCCTATATGTAATTTGTCTTGAGCCAATTTTTTTTTGCTCCAGAAGATCAATTATATAAGCCTTAGCATCCACAACATTCATGCCATTCAAATATTCAGAGTTAATGTGCGATCCATCTCCTGTGTATGGCAGATCTTCCTCGGAATCAATGACTCTTATTATTGGAAGATTGTATTTTGTTGCAAACTCGAAGTCCCTTTCATCATGAGCTGGGCATCCGAAGACGGCTCCCGTGCCATAATCAATCAAGACGAAATTTGCTATATAAACAGGAATCTTTTCGCCATCTTTAACGGGATGCTTAACGTAAATCCCTGTGAATATTCCCTTCTTTTCAGCCTTTTCTAGAGATTCTTCTGTTGTCGCAGTTCTTTGGCATTCGGCAATGAAATTTGTTGTCTCTGCATTGCTATTCGCCAAAATCTTAGCAATCTCATGATCCGCCGAAATTGCAAGGAAGGAAGCTCCAAAGAGAGTGTCCGGTCTCGTTGTGAACACTTCTATTATGGGGCGGCTTGGGCCTTCGGTGGGCGAAAAGCCCACCGAAGATCCC
>CAXNGE010000078.1:0-3770 GCA_964201935.1 Alphaproteobacteria bacterium
GCATTTGATATAGCTTGTGACATTGTACGCGATCTTTCTCTGAACGATGCATCTATAATTCCTCTTTTAAAAAATGCATATTTAGAAAAAATTAAGGACTCGATTGGAAAAGGCGCAGATATAAATCAACAAGATGAAAATGGAAACACACCTTTAATGGGGTTTTTATTATATGCCAAAGCGGAAGTTTCGAGTGATGATATCAAAACTTTGCTTGATCTTGGCTCAGATGTGCTTTTGAAGAATAATGAAGGAAAAACCGTATTAGATATAGCTATGGGCAATTGTGATGGCGCTGGGCCGTACGATCAACTTGCAATTCCTCTTTTGGAAAAGGCGCAACTGAAGGCAGAAACTGCGCTACGGGAAGCAATTGCGCAATTAGAGGTGGAAAAGGCGCAACTGAAGGCAGAAGTGGAGATACTCAAAAGTGAAATTGATGAGGCGCCAGAGCGGTATCGTCTTATAAAAGAGGATAATGATAAAATGCTGGCGTTTATGGAGAGTCAGGCAATAGACGTAAAGGATTATGAGCCTGAACTCGCGAAATTTTCGGTGCTCGAGAGAGAGCAAATAACTCAACAGATTGTGGCTCGTGTGAAGAACGGTGAAAATGTTGAGATGGTCTTTGAGAACGTGAAGCAGTTGTGGCCCAAGCCATCAGAAATTTATACAACTATTCCAATGTATCCTGAAACTAGGGAAAAGCAATGGAGTGCGCTCAAAAAAGTTGCAATCCAAGAAGTGGTTGGTTCAAAAATAATTAACGGAGAAGATCCATATCTCATCTTTGGTCTGACGCAAAATCCAGATCCTCAAACAATGCAGGAGTGTAATGGGATTGTTGCCCAAGCATATGAAGACAAAAAAGGTGGAAAAATAGGGGAAAATGCCAAATGCATCTTGTCGAAGGAAATTACTCACCAAAATTATGCGAATACAGCACGGTATTTATTCCAGGAGATGGAAAGATTTGCTAGGGGAGAAGGGGCTAATTATGATTGGGTTGATTTCAATAAAGCGACTGCAGCCGAACAAAACTTCGTGATTTGCTGGATGTCTATAAAAAATATGTTTGCGAATCAAAGTCAATCAACGGAAGATGCTGTGAAAATGGCTATGAAATCTCTGGTTAATCAGTCTGGGGCAGTCAAGGATAAGGTGGTGGAAATGGCAGAGGATGAACAACAACTCTTTAGAGAAAGAGAAACAGATAGTATTCTGCATCTAAATTTTGCAGAAGCGAGAGAATATTGCGATAAAGACAAATGGCAGAGCTAGCGTTATATGAATGCAAAGTAATAAATTCCTCAAGTCATCTTGATAAAGCATTGTTTTTTGCTAGCGACACTGCAGAGCTCTTCGCGTTATTCAAAGAACAGGGAGTCTCCGTTATCTCGATCTCCAAAAAGAAAACATCAATCAGGAAACCAATTGAGGATTTTTCTCTGCCATTTTTCAAGAGTCTTTATCCTCTCGTGTCGAATAATATAGACATAATAACGTCTCTCAATATAATCCAGTCCTCTTTTCAGAGCCAAGAAATGAAGGCGATAGTTGCTAATATTATCCAAAGAATCATGAGTGGATCTTCCTTGTCAAATGCCCTATCAAAATTTGATAGATATTTCGATTTATTGATAGTCAAAACTATCGAAATTTCTGAAAGGACTGCAGGGTTGCCGGAGGCGATAGGCACGATTATAAAGCACCTAGAAGTGAACACTGCCGTTCAAAATGAGATCAAGAACTCCACGAGATATCCAATCATTCTGCTGATAGTTATCGCTTTTGTGACAATATTTTGGATCTTTTTTATAGTTCCTGTGTTTTCCGAATTATTTGCAGATATCGGAATTAAAATGCCTCTCATCACCAGGATTGTCATAAAATTTAGATCTCTATGCTTGAATCATTATTTTGCTGTGTTTTTGCTTTTGAGCGCGGTTGCGGCATATTTTGTCGCTGTCTTTAAATATAATGCGTGGCCTGGTCATAAACCCAAGATTCAAAAAATGATTCCGTTAATTGGGACAATGAGGAGAGATTCTGTGGCTCTTAATTTTTTCTCAGGGATGCATGTTATGCTTAAGGAGAAAATCAATTTACTCGATGCTTTAGATTGCGTGAGCATGTTGACTTCCTCAAAGGATGTAGCCACATTGAATGAAACAATCAGGAGAGGGAACTCCCTGTCTCAAGCCATGAGATATTGCAGAATTTTTAAAAATTCTGAGGTTGCGATAATAGAGGCAGGGGAGAGGGCTGGGGATCTCTGGGCGGCATTCCAGGCGGCGGAGGAGATGCTCAGAGCTCAGGTGAGCACACGATCCAAGAAGATAATAAGCCTAATTCAGCCACTGACTGTGCTATTTATCGGAGGACTTATGTTGATCGTTGTGTATTCCGTTATGATTCCGATGTATTCTCAGCTGGAGATGCCAGGTTAATTGTGTCTTATAAGGCGGCTAAAGCTTTCCGTTTAGCAATCAAATACCGTCTCTAATAAATGCGGCGCATGAAGTCCAGGCTTCAACTGAAATTGAGTGACCTATCCCATGATACGTTAATATTTTATTTGTTACACCGAGTTTATCTAACTCTTCCTTGGCAAGGATTGCGTTATTGTATGGAACAACAACATCATCGTCGCTGTGAACTATCAGAACGTTTGTGTTTTTATCAATGATAGGCTTGGCTTCATGGGCAATAAATATTCCAGCGCAGGCAACGATCATCGACAGCCGTGCATGATATAGCATCTCGAAACTGAGCATGGCTCCCTGAGAAAATCCGACCAAAACTATGTTATCGCAGGAATATTCCTGTTTGATCTCTTCCAGATATGTTTTCAGAAGAGGCGCGGCTTGGGATAGGCCATCCGTTATCTCCTTTTGTTTCAGATCATTCGACAATGAGAACCATTTTCTTCCGCAATATTCCTCGCATTCGAATGGCCCATCAGGAGCAAGGAAAACAGTGTCTTGAAAATCCTTCGATATATGATTTATTCCATTCTCAAAGTCGGCGCCTTCAGATCCATAGCCATGCAAAAAAATTACCAACTTCTTTGCTTTATCAAAGTTTTTGGATTTAACTATGAGGCTATTCTCTATTTTCATTTTTTGTATCTCCAATTTTCGTTATTCTTATTAATGTAACCTGATTCCTTTGTTTCTTTAAGATCTCGAACTTATGTTGAAATAAAACAAAAATCTGTCCGATTTCAGGGATAATTCCGACAGAATTGATAACAAGCCCTGCAATCGTCGCCGCAATTTCGCTTTTGAAATTCGTTCCTATCTCGCGATTCAAGTCCCTTATATTTACGGAGCCATCGACTATATAGGATCCGTCCTCCTGTGCTCTAACCCCTGTCGTGGCGGCTATGTCATGCTCATCGGCTATGTCTCCAACGATCTCCTCAATAATATCTTCAAGGGTTATTATTCCCATAAAGCTTCCGTATTCATCGATCACCAATGCAAAATGCTCGTGCTTCTTTTTAAAGGCCTGGAGCTGATCCAGCAAATCTTTATTCTCTGGAATGAACCATGGTTTAAGAGCGATAGATTTTATATCTATATTGTCAAGGCCTCGATTGTTTTTAAATTCCTTTAGGAGATCCTTGACGTGCAATACTCCGACTATGTTGTCCTGATTCCCGCTCCATAACGGGATTCTTGTGAATGGGCAGTTCATTATTTGATCTATCAGAATATCAACCTTGTCGTCCACGCAAAACATTGTCACATTCTTTCTGTGAACCA
>CAXNGE010000079.1:0-3749 GCA_964201935.1 Alphaproteobacteria bacterium
CCCTCATCGAGAAGAACTTTCAAAACATCTTCTCTGCCTCTCGACATCGGAGAATCAACAGTCTTCTTGTTCGCCATCTGCGCGTTTCTAATTCTTGTGATCAAATCACTTATTGAATCAACTATACTCATTCCTTCACCTTACCAACTTGCCTTAACAACGCCTGGCAAAAAACCAGCGGATCCAAGTTCTCTCAACGAGATCCTAGAAATTCCAAACTTCCTATAATACCCTCTCGGACGTCCCGTAAGAGCACACCTGTTCCTGATCCTTATGGACGAAGAATTTCTTGGCATCTCTGCCAACTTGTGCACAGAAGCCATCCTATCCTCGAAAGAGAGAGTCCTATCTTTCAACACACTCTTCAAAGCAGCTCTTGTGTTGCTCTTGTTAGCAACCATGCTCTTTCTTCTGTTGTTGTTTTCAATAGAGCTTTTTTTTGCCATGTTTTATTCCTTTTCAAACGTTCATTAACTAGTAAATGGAAACTTCAACGCTTTCAACAAAGCGAGAGCCGACTTGTCATCATTTGCCGTTGTGCAAACAGTGATATCAAAGCCTCTAACTTTATCTACTTTATCATAGTTTATCTCAGGAAACACTAACTGCTCCTTGATTCCCATCGAGAAATTGCCCTTCCCGTCAAATCCTTTGGACGACAAACCTCTGAAGTCTCTGACTCTTGGCAGAGACATATAAATCAACCTGTCAATAAACTCATACATACGATCTCGACGCAAAGTCACCTTCGCTCCAAGGCTCATTCCCTCTCTCAACTTGAATCCAGCGATCGACTTTTTTGCCTTCGTCACAACCGGCTTCTGACCAGAAATCGCAGTCATCTCCTCTATAATAGATTGAAGAACCTTGCCATCTGTAGCCTCAGAATCACAGCAATTCAACACCACCTTATCGAGTCTTGGAACCATGAAATCATTTTCAAGCCCGAGCTCTTTCTTTAGAGAGTTCTTTATCTCTGAGAAAAATTTATTCTTTGAATAACTCATAATATCATATACCCTACAAAACAGCTCCGGACTTCTTAAAATAACGGACTTTTTTTCCAGTCTCGTCAATTTTATAGCCAATCTTTCCTGGCTTATCAGTCGAAGGATCAATCAATGACACGTTAGAAATATCTATCGGCAATTCCTTCTTATAAGATCCCTGAGGGTGCTTATAATCCGGCTTCACGTTTCTGACCACGACGTTAATATTTTCAACTATTATCTTCCCGTTGTCAAGAGAAACCTTTTTTATAACTCCTCTTTGTCCTTTATTTTTTCCAGTTGTGACTTGAATCAAGTCACCTCTTTTAACTTTAAACTTAGGCTGTGTCATAATTACAAGACCTCCGGTGCCAATGAAATAATCTTCATATATCCAGCGGATCTGAGCTCTCTAGTCACAGGGCCGAATATACGACTGCCAATAGGCTCACCCTGTTTGTCGATCAAGACAACTGCGTTCCTATCAAATCTTATCTGCATTCCATCAGACCTTCTGACAGGCTGCTTCGTCCTGACGATGACTGCCTTATGGATATCACCTTTTTTAACCTTACCTCTTGGTATTGCATCCTTTATGGTGACAACAATGACATCGCCAACGCCTGCATATCTCCTCTTGGATCCACCAAGAACTTTAATGCACAGGACTTCCTTAGCGCCAGAATTATCAGCAACACCCATCCGAGACTCTGTCTGAATCATCTCTAAACTCCCAATTCCACCTTAGAACCAACAACCCATTTCTTTGTCTTTGAAATAGGTCTGGACTCTATTATTTTTACTAAATCACCAACTTTATAAGAATTGGTTTCATCATGAGCCGCATATTTTTTGTGCAGCTTAACATACTTCTTGTATATAGGATGCATGACTCTCTTTTCAACTTTGACTGAAACAGTCTTGTCACACTTATCACTAACTACAACACCTTGTAATACTCGACGAGGCATATTATTCTCCTAGTTACCTTCCAACTGACGCAAGCGTGTCTTCACCCTCGCTATATTTTTTTTACAAGCACGAATCGCAGATGACTTAACATCCTGCGTCGTCTTAGACAAGATTCTCAAATTCATGTTCTCTTTTTTTAACTGAGCACATGTTTCTTGGAGCTCCTTCTTGTCTTTTTTTAACAAATCAGTAAACTTCATTTTTAAAATCACCAAATCAAAATAAAATCAAACAATACGCTTAACAAACTTAGTTCTTATTGGCAACTTGGCGGCCGCTAAAGAGAACGCATTCTCTGCAACTTCCTCAGGAACACCATCGAGTTCGAACATAACTCTTCCTGGCTTTACCCTGCAGGCCCAATATTCAGGAGACCCTTTTCCACTTCCCATACGAACTTCAGCTGGCTTGCTGGTGACGGGCAGGTCAGGAAACAACCTGATCCAAACTCTTCCAGCTCTCTTGACCGCTCTCGAGATCGCCCTTCTAGCGGCTTCTATTTGCCTTGCAGTTATTCTTGCTGGCTCAATAGCTTTTAAACCAAAACTTCCGAAGCTAACTTCGGCTCCAGCGGTTGCATGCCCTTTGATGCGCCCCTTGAAAGCCTTTCTAAACTTCGTTTTCTTAGGAGACAACATAATTCATATCCTCCAAAACCTATATCTTCTTATCTCTGGAGAGAACATCTCCAACTTCGTAGTCACCCTTGTATATCCATACCTTTATACCGCATGTGCCATACGTCGTGTGAGCGCAACCTCTGCTGAAATCAATATCAGAGCGCAATGTATGCAAAGGAACGCGTCCCTCTCTATACCACTCTGTTCTTGCAATTTCAGCGCCACCTAGTCTTCCTGATACGTTGGCTCTAATGCCAAGCGCTCCAAGCTTCATCGCCGACTGCATCGCCCTTTTCATAGCCCTTCTGTAGGAAACACGCTTTTCAATCTGGAAAGCAATTCCTTCAGCAACTAAATAAGCATCAAGCTCAGGCTTTCTGACATTAACGATATTTATCGCAACTTCCATGCCGGCCATCTTGGAAATTTTGGCTCTAAGCTTTTCTAGATCGGCTCCGCCCTTCCCAATCAAGACGCCAGGTCTTGCTGCATATATCTCAACACAAGCTTTCTTTGCAGGACGCTCAATAACGACCTTTGCAACTCCAGCAGAGCTGTAATTTTTTTGGATATATTGTCTGATCGCAAGATCCTTCAACAATAAATCGGAATACCCCTTCTCGGCGAACCACCTGGACTCCCAAGTTCTTAAGATTCCAAGCCTCATTCCAATTGGATTTACTTTTTGACCCATACTAACCTCCAACCTTTTCTTCTACTATTATTGTGAGATGGCTGAATGGCTTCGTAACAACGCCGCCTCTTCCTCTCCCTCTTGGGTGGAATCTCTTAAGCTTAATGCTATATCCAACATGAGCTTCTTTGACATGCAAAGAAGTGACATCGAGGCCATTGTTGTTCTCTGCGTTTGCAACAGCCGACATCAGAGTCTTCCGAACATCAACAGAAATCCTCCTCTTTGAATACAACAGAACATCCATAGCTTTGTGGACTTGCATTCCTCTTATCATAGCAGCCACTATATTTAGCTTCTGAGGGCTGACTCTAACTTTTCTCAAAATAGCTTTTGCAGAATTATTTCCCATAATCATCTCTTCGCCTTCTTATCCGCGCCGTGTCCGTAATACGTACGAGTTGGAGCAAACTCTCCGAATTTATGCCCGACCATGTTCTCTGAAACAGAGACAGGGACAAACTTTTTCCCATT
>CAXNGE010000080.1:0-3736 GCA_964201935.1 Alphaproteobacteria bacterium
TCTATCGATCTTTGATGAGGAAACAGATTTTCTTCGAAACCAGGGATGAAGATCGTTGTGTATTCAAGGCCCTTGGCGGAATGAATCGTGCTGATCGTGACTCTGTTCTGATTCGTGCTATCCGCATTATCAAGAACCAAGCTCACATACTCAAGAAATTCCTTGATGTCCTTGAATTCTCTGAGTGCGTTTACGAGTTCTTTTAGCGTCTCTATCCTACCTTCATCTTCGATGTTGTTTTTTTCCTTCAGCATCGCTATATATCCAGATTCTTCAAGGATCAGTTT
Organism: Alphaproteobacteria bacterium; assembly: GCA_964201935.1. GTDB lineage: Bacteria > Pseudomonadota > Alphaproteobacteria > RUG11792 > RUG11792 > CAXNGE01. The sequence continues at coordinate 288 of CAXNGE010000080.1, forward strand.
CATAAGGTCAGAGGGCTCATTTCCTTCAAGCTTCTTGCGCCAATCTTCAATCATGTTGAAGAATTCGTTCAGCTTTGGGATATTCATGCCTTGGGCCGCCTTTGGAAGGGAAAGATTATCCTCTCTTGCCACGACATAGAACTTGTTGATCGAAGTTGATCCGATTCCTCTCTTTGGAAGATTCACGATTCGCTCGAACGCCATTCCGTCATCGGGATTCACAACTAGCCTGAGATAAGCTATTGCATCTTTTACCTCTCTTCTTTCATAGAATCTCAGGCCGCCGATGACGTTGTATGGAATGCCGAGAGCTAGGAGTCTTTCTTCGAAGGCTCGTGTTTGAAAGGCTGCTCGAACGAGGATTGCGACGTTGTTATAATCGATGCCGTTTTTCTTTTTGTTTTCTATGAGGGTTCCAACGAACGCCGCTTCTTCTCTTGGGTTCGCCAGGGATTTCACAATCACCGGGAGGCCGACTTCTTGTTCCGTCCAGAGGTTCTTCTGCATCCTAGTTGAGTTATTGGATATCAGAGCGTTTGCAGTTCTTAGGATGTTGCCAGTTGATCTATAGTTCTGTTCCAATCTTATGACCTTTGCATCCTTGAAATCGTGATCGAACTTCAAGATGTTTTCGACTTCGGCGCCTCTCCAGCTGTATATCGATTGATCATCGTCTCCGACGCAGCAGATGTTTTTATGTTTCATCGACAGGAGTCGGAGCCACATATATTGAGCCACGTTTGTGTCTTGATATTCATCGACCATTATATATTTGAACTTTTCTTGATAGCCTGAGAGGATCTCGTCATAATTCTTGAAGAGGAGCACGCAGTATAGGAGGATGTCTCCGAAGTCGATTGCGTCGAGGGATCGAAGGAGGTCTTCATATTGCCTGTATATTCTGATTGCCACTTCTTCTGAGCTGAATTTTTTGACGAAGCCTCTTGCTTCTTCGCAGGATTTTAGTTGATCTTTCCATCTGTTTATATAAAACGCCATCGATTTTGGTTGATATTTTTTGTCATCTATCTCTAGTTCCTTCATGATTTTTTTTACGAGTCTGAGTTGGTCGTCTGAGTCGAGAATCGTGAAGTTAGAGGTTCTGCCAAATTTATCATGATGGGGTCTGATGATTTTCAGGGAGAGTGAGTGGAAGGTTCCGATCCAGAAGTGGTCTCCGTATGAGATGAAGATGCCGCTTTCTTGGAGGAGGTTTATCGCTCTTTCTTTCATTTCGTTAGCGGCTTTGTTTGTGAACGTGACTGCTAGGATTTGATTGATCGAGCAAAGTCCTTTGGAAACTATGTATGCTATTCTTGATGTTAAGACCCTTGTTTTTCCGGTTCCGGCTCCGGCTAAAACGAGAACAGGACCTTCAGTTGCTTCAACCGCTTTTTTCTGTTCATTATTTAAGGATGATAAATCAAACATACGCCCTGATTTTTTAATCAGCTATTTTCTTTTGAATTATAGCTTATTTATAAAGGCATTACCAATGATAAGATTTTTTAAATGATGTCTTCCAGACTTACTGCAGGCGCTGTGATTTCGTATCTTTAAGGTAAGTATCATAATTAGCTAAAATGATATCTGCAGGCATGGTGAAAACGAACGCGATTTTTTGCCATTAGAGCACGTCATTTAAATTCATCTCCCATGCCTTAAACCATATGTATATTCAATCGACTTGAATGCCGCGCTCTTTTATGTTTTTTTGTCGTCAAAAAGCTTGCTTTCCGCAGGGGCAGCTTCGCAACGTCGAACTGGTTTTAGTATACTTTAAAGAGAGGTGTCTATGACAGGAAAATATAACGATGTACACTCAAATAAAAGTGGCGTCAAGTGCAGTGTTTTTTATGAAATCGATTGAATTTGATTATTTCGCGCTCTTTATGGAGGGCGGATTATCCATTCTTTTGATTTTGAATCGTGTATATCTAATCAATCGGCTCTTCGTTCACTTGAATGACCGACTCTTCCTCATTTATCTTAGGGCTCTGTCCCGATTGCAAAATATCTTTTACCTGCGTTTTGTTCTCAGGCTTCTTTTTAGGAGCCGGTTGTTTCTTAGCTTGAGGCTTCTTATCTTTTTTAGGAGATTGCTTCTCTTGAGCCGGTTTGTCTTTGGTTGTTTTTTTCTTTGCCTCAGATTCTGCAACTTCAGGTTGAGCCCCTTCCTCCTCAACAGACAATGTATCATCATTGCTTGCTTCAGAATCTGCTTCAGGAGCTCCTGTTGCAATTTTTGGGACAAGCACTGATTCTTTTTCTAAAGCAACGACAGACTTCGGCATCTCAGGCATTTTATCAGGAGTCTGAGGCACCTTTATAGTTGTTACCGATGCATCTCCAGGGCGCTTTGGAATAGAGGCGGTGACACCAGCAAATAGTTTCGCAACCTGCCCATTGTTGAGAGGGATCTTGAAACATAAGATAGTTTCATTTGGAGTAGCCTGGTCTGTGTTAGCTGATTCTGCTTTATATTTCTGCAGGAATCTCAGCAGAGACCAATTACCAATGCACTGAAATCTTGCTGCTTTTTCATCAAGGATCAAATCTGGATCATTGGCATCGTAGACAGGCTTTGGAGCCGTTGCATCTGAGTTTGCCCATCGGAAATCCATTTCTATCGGCTCTCCAAAATACCAAGTTGCCGTTTTGTCAGGATTAATTGCTTCGATGCTGGCTTCTGAGCTTGGCTTGAATATCCTATCAACAAGATACCCAGTGTTGGTTTCTTCTCTCTTATTGACTCCGAAATTGATTTCAAGACGAACCTTCATCGTGTCATATTTTTTGTCAAAGAAATCTTCAAAGAACATGCGAATGTCGTGAACTTTCTTTAGGAATTCGTAGCATTTTTTTGCCTCTTGGTCATTGAGCTGATATATCTGATCGAGAATGGCCTCTGGAGTTCCTCCGAATTCATCATACATCTTAAAGAACTCTCTCACTGCATCCAGATCTGCGTCGTTTGCAGCTCTTTGCGCCTTGTCAAAGTTACTGAAAGGATATGTGTTCTCAAGATGCTTCACGTAATAATCACGCAGCATATTATATCTGGCGATATTGCGCTTCCTAAGGAGCGTTTCTGCTCTCCCCATGATGCCCTTCTTGATATCCTTTATAATATTCAAGAAATAATCTCCAGACTCTCCCCTTAATTCTCTCTCTGATATTTTTGTGGTTATTGTGTCGAGATCATATTCGTTCAAAGTTCTCTTTATAAATCGCTCCAGGGAGCTTATGGAGTTCGTTGGATCTTTCTTTTCAAGAGCTCTTATATTCTCAGCAATCCTTGTCCACTTTGTTAATTCCGAGTGAGAGCCATAATTTTCGTCATATATCGATGGAGAATTTAAAAATTCAACGACGGGAGCGGCAAATTCTGCGCCAAGTCTCATTATGAGTTTTCTTTGGAGTTGAATGTATAAATTAAGCTCCTCTGA
>CAXNGE010000081.1:0-3715 GCA_964201935.1 Alphaproteobacteria bacterium
CTCTCTGGAGCGAGCGGGGATTGATTATCTTCACATAGACATTATGGATGGTCACTTCGTTCCAAACATAGCCTTCGGAATAGATGTCGTGAAGAGGATATCAGAGGTTTCAAGTCTTCCAGTAAACGTCCATCTTATGATTGAGGAGCCGCAGAAATTCATAGATGTTTTATCCTATGCAAACGTAAATTTTATAATAGTTCATGTTGAAGATAATCGAAATCTTGAAAATATTCTGGGTAAAATAAAAAGCAAAAAAATTGGCGCAGGGGTTGCTATTAGTCCGGCTACTCCCGCCTCAGCAATTCAAAGGTTTATACCATATATGGATCTGGCTCTTGTAATGGGTGTTCATCCCGGGTTCAGTGGGCAAACATTAATCCCAAGCACTATAGATAAAATAAAGTCTATAAAGAATATGGCTCAAACAGGAAAAATCGTTGTTGGCATCGATGGAGGAATAAATGATATGACGGCGCCTCTTGCAAATGCCGCAGGAGCCGATATACTAATAGCAGGTAGCTATCTGTTTGATAATCATGGTGGAGATAAAATTTCCAGCATGATGGGGAAAATAAAAGTCTTATGCGGGAAAGAATAACGAGTATTACAAACTTCTATTATGCAACTCGAGCCTCGTTTGTGCAAAGAAGTCCTTTATATAAACTGCTCCTTGATAAAAGACATAATATCTTCAATCCTGAGAAGTTTATTACTGATCCATGGTCTGGAAACGCTAACATCGGCAAAAGCATCCTCGATGGAAAATTTTCTATAGAGGGTTTTGAATCAAGTATCGATATCATAAAGACAATTTCGCATAATAGAAGCGTTGATCAAATTGAGACGGAATATATCGGATGCTTCAACTGGATCAGGGATCTGCAAGCTATAGGTGGAAATAATAGCAGAAAATATGCTAGGAAAGCAATCTCCGAATTTATAGCAAGCTATGGCGCAACAAAAGGGTTTTGGCTTCACAATCCCGCCTGGAAGCCTGCTGTGATCGGAGAAAGAATCGTAAACTGGATTCTTTCCTACTCGTTCTACGCCTCTGGATCTTCAGATAAATTCCAAAAAGAAGTTTTGTCATCAATCAACGAACAATTCTCTCATCTTTTGAAAACACACAAAGCTGAAACCAATCCATATTCTAGATTAATCACACTGAAGGCAATTTTCTTCTGTCTGTGTTCTCTTAAGAAGTTCCAAGCAAGACAGATAAGAAAAACAATCACTGAAATTTGCAATGTTGTTGCCAACAATCTGGATGATAGTGGTATGTTAAAAACTAGGAATCCAATAGATCAATTTAATATGTTCAGGAGTCTTTTGGAAATTCGATTCATGGCAAAAAGTTCTAACATCTCAGTTCCAGAAAGCATCTTCTATGACTCCCTATCAAGAATGGCCTCCTGTATCAGATTCCTGAGACTTGGGGACGGCGAAATATCTCGGCATTCCGGCGAAGAAGAAAGTGCTTTCCATATTGTTCCCAGTCAACACATGATAGATACGGCTCTCTCCCTCGTTGATATCTGGCACTATAGCGAAAAAACAAACACCGTCAGAGGCTTCGATAGATTATCGACAAAAAGAACAACGGCAATTGTAAACACGGAAGTCTGCGATGTTAAATCAAAATTCAACAGTTCAATCGAGCCTGGAATAAACATCTTCGATTTCGAAGCTAGCTTTGGAATAACAAGATTAATTAATCGATCTGACATCTCAATTCTTTTTGATGGATTCTTTGTAAAAGCCGGGCAAACTTCGCATTGTTTTTTTAGCAAGGAAGTTGTCGCTAACGAGCTTTGTTTCGATGGAGAGATTCATCTAAGAGACAAACTCTTCAACTTCGCAATGAGAAGAAATCTTTTTATAAGCATTAGCAAGCCAAGCATAAGAGGCATAGATTTTGTGTATATCACAGGAAATCATGATGCCTTATTCAGATTTGTTTTGAATAAAAACTCGAAGATCGAACAAATCAATCCGAGAAAAATCCTGATAACCTTGAATAAGAAAGATTTCCTGCTTACTGTTAACGAGTCTTCCCCATCATTCGAGATAATAATCAAAACTTCATATTATCCGACGATAGAAATATTGGCCTCTGGGAATTCTTCAAAGGAAACAATGTTGGATTGGAAAATCGAGGAGGCAGAATAACATGTATGCGCAAAATATTATTCTCTATGGCTCATCACAAGAAAAAAATCTAGAGAGAGCTTATGATATCGCAATTAAGCACATCCTCGGAGATTCAATCGGGGATATAAGGCACCATATCCTCGCAAACACTTATCCGAATTTCCTTTTAGTAAAGAAAGAACAAAATGCTGGGGAAATTTCAATAGAACAGATTCGTTCCCAGATTGAGTTTTTATCGAGCAAGGCTACTCTACCTCTGAACAAAGCTGTCATAATTGACTGCGCTGAGGATCTGTCCAGGAACGCAGCAAATGCCATGCTGAAAACCCTGGAGGAGAAAAAGACTGAAGATTTGATTATCTTGACAACGGACAGGTTATCGAGTCTCCTTCCAACAATTCGTTCCAGATGTTTGAAGATCAACGTCTTTACAGATATTCTTTCTCCTGACAGTTATACAGAAGCTTCAAAATATATAGTTTCCGTTTTGGAATCAAAAAAAAGAGCGATAAAGCAAGAATTCGTTGGTAAAATAACAAGATTCATTTCAACTGGCTGCAAAAACATCCCAGGATTTATCAGACAGGTTTCTCAGGAAGAGTTAGGAAATGCCAGAGAGATCGTTCTTCTTTACTCCGGATACCAATTGGCCAAGACAAAAACGGTCGACATGGCCGCAAAGTTTCTTAAAATACAGAGGATGATGATATTAGCAAGAAACACCCACCCTGACGATCAATCCCTCTTAGCCGGTTGCTTTATTTTGTCAGTTTGAACATCAAGATTCCCCCATTGCGGAGTCCCGGTTTTCTCACGTTTTCTCATAATACGTGTGTTTGCACATGTCTTTTCGCATATAAATTAGCTTATTTTTCTTGAATTGGGAAACTCCTTGTTGTAATATCCTTCACGAAGAGGGTCAGTCTATGTGGCATTGAAGTCTGTGGATGTGAGACCCTGTGTTTGTTAACCTTTATGGAGGAATATCATGAAGAAATCTAAAATTTTATTGGCCGCTTTGCTCGGCCTTGCGAATGTGATAAGTGTGTCTCAGGCAATGCAGTCAAGTCAAGGCTCGACCCCACAGCAACCTTTGGGTCAGCCAGCTGTTAGTGCGTCTTTTGTTTGGGATAATTCTATTTCCTTAGGGAAGAATCTTGACAATTCTGCTAATGTGGCTTTGTTGAAGTCTGTTTTTAAAGATAGTCTTATCGCAGGTTATAATACCGCTTTCCCTGCGTTAAAAGCTGCTGGGGTTGATTCTATAACGGATGAACGTGTGAAGAAATTGGCGTCTTATATTAAGTCGCTTTCGACAACTGCAAATAATTCGCGTGGCCTTGTTATTGCTGGTGATACTATCTTTGGTAAACCATCGCCTTTAAGTGGTGGCGAAAAGTTTGGTGCTCAACCTCAGTCCGCTCCTGCCGTAGTGGATGTTGCGGCTGCTGCTCTGCCACAACAGGTTGCGCCTCAAGTGCTGAAAATCGATGACGTTCCCTATAGCGAACTTCTCCAGGCGCTTCAGACTCGTGTTGAGTTTCAGGGTTCCCAACTGTGT
>CAXNGE010000082.1:0-3643 GCA_964201935.1 Alphaproteobacteria bacterium
TTGAAATCTTGTGCTCATTATAAGCGACTGCTATTTTAAACGCGGCGTTCGGCATTAGAAGTTGAGACAACCTACTGCAAACTTCTTCAGATAATTCTTTGGCGCAAGCGTCCCGCTTCTCATGAATGTCCTTTGATATGTCTTGATATTCTTTTGAAATTTCCTCAAGATGTTGGTTTATGGCAGCTAATTCGATATCAAGGTTATTTGCAGACTGGAGTTTTTCTCTTGCGGCCTCGAGGAATTCAAATAACACGCCGGCTGAAGTGTTATGTTTTCTAGCAAAACTTCTGATAACGGACAGCCTATCATCGATAGTCAACAATTCTTCTTCACTGACGAATAATTCGTCTCTTAGAATGGCTAGCTCTTGCATGATATCGTCCATTTCAAGAGACATCGATTCCAGCCTCCCCTTAATATGAGCCACTCTTTGAATATCGGCTTTGTCTAGAGCTTTAACGGCCCCATTGAGTTTTGATATTAAAGGAACAGAATTAAGATTTTCAATCACAGTCGTTATCGAGTTATTGCATGAATATAACTTCGAAATTTCGGATCTTCTTGCCAAAAGTTCTGTCTCTTCGTTTTCTTTAATATCAGCTACTTCCAGCTCCTCAACAATTTCTGAGTAATAATATTTGTCTCTTTTTATAATTCTTATATTTTCTTCCAGATCTCTTATTTTCTTATTTGCATCTTGGATCTCTAGATATAGCCTTTGAATTTCAGTTAAACTCCCAGCCGTATCAGGGGTTTTAGAAACCATAAATTCATCTAGAATCTTGAGGTGAGTAGAGCTGTCGAGAATAGAGTCAAACTGAGAAGTTATATCAATCAAGTCGCCGTACAAACTCTGAACATCTTTGCTAGTGATTTGTCTCCCATTTAGCTTGATGATTGTTTTATTGTTCGCATCTATTGTTTTAGTTAATGTCAAAACATTTTCAAGAGCAAACACCAATGAGACGACAGTGTCTTTTTCAGGGTTTTTTCTCGTGTTTTTGGAGGAAAATTTTCCAAAGCAAAAATCAATAGCATCAATTATGATAGATTTGCCAGTGCCAGTCTCTCCTGTTATCGCAGAGAACTCGCTATCAAGGCGTAGCTCCAACTGATCTATTATTATAAAATTTGAAATACTGATACTAACAAGCAAGACAAAAAATTCGTAAGTGTGCCATAATTACATTGTACTCCTGAGACACGTTTGAACACAAGAGTATTAGACCTCTTTTAAGACAGACTATTTTTGAGGATTTTATAGGAGCGCCGCACCAAAGACACCGGAGCGCACGCGTTTGTACGTGAGGATTTGAGCGCCGCCACGATGAAGAAAAGAACGAAATCACAGCACAGACCTGTGAGTTAGATCGGACTGTGCATTCAAACACCGTCACCTGTAACAAGTTTGGTAGACATTTATGAACACGACCTAAATCTTTTCAGAGCCTTTTCTTTTCCAAGAATAACCATAATCTGAACGATGTTCGGTCCGTGGTCCATTCCAGTCAGCGCTCTTCTCAGAGGCATATACAAAGACTTTCCAGAAGCTCCAGTTTTTTCCTTGACGGAATCCATAAAGGTATTCCCCGTTGTTTCGTCAAGAGTTTCTAGATCTCCTAATATCTTCGAGGCTTTGCGAAGAACGTTTTGCTCCTCGATCGAATATTTTGCTGGCGATTTGTATTCCTCGGAAAAAACATTTTTCCAAATAGAATAATCCTTCAAGGAATCAACGTTTTCTCTGATGACTTCAAAGACGTTTCTGGACGGACAATTTAATTCTCCTATTTCTTTCACGATCTCTTCGTACGATTTTATATGAAGAAGTTTCTTGTTAATCTTTAGAATATCTTCGACATCGAACTTTGGAGAATTGGTACTGAACTTAGACAGATCAAAATATTCAACGAGAGCATCCATAGAATTAAATGGAACTGTATCACTTGACGATCCAAGAGTTGCAAGGAGACTGTTGATGGCCATCGGCTCGACCCCCTCGTCTCTTATGTTCCCAAGGTTCAGACTCCCAAGCCTCTTGGAGAATTGAGACCCATCCTTTCCAACGAGAAGAGACAAGTGAGCGAACTCAAGATTATATCCAGCGATTTCCTCGAACATGGCAATTTGAACTGCGGTGTTCGTGACGTGATCCTGCCCTCTTATGATGTGAGTTATGCCGGAATCGATATCGTCGATAACAGAGGAATATGTATAGAGATAAGTCCCATCTGCCTTCATAATCACAGGATCGCTAACACTGTTTAAGTCATAGGAAATCTCTCCCATTATGAGATCCTTCCAAGAAACCGTTTTGTTCGGCAATTTAAAACGCCAGTAATGTGGGGTTCCGCTGTCATCTAATTTTTGTCTCTCGGCTTCGGTTAATTTCAGAGCTTCCCTATCATAGACGGGCGGATTTCCCTTTGAAATTGCGTTTTTTCTTTTGTAATCGAGCTCCTCTTGAGTCTCGTAGCACTTATATAGAGCCCCGCTTGCGATGAGTTTGTCTCTGATCTCTGAATAACGATCTATCCTTTCAGACTGCCTAAAGAACTCATCATGAGAAATCCCAAGCCAAGCAACATCTCTCATGATTGCATCTTCAAATTCCTTGGTCGATCTCAAAACATCTGTATCATCTATTCTGAGTAAAAACGTTCCATTATTCTTTTTACAAAACAGATAATTAATTATTGCGATTCTCGCGTTTCCAATGTGCATAAACCCAGTTGGACTAGGCGCGAATCTAACCTTGCAAGACATGATATTGAGATACTCAAAAAACTAAATTAACCTTGAATATTATCCGATATACAGACTTCTCGCACAAGGGAAATTTAATTTCAACCATTAGACCTCTTGCATAACATACAAAAGAAGCAATGAAATAGCAAAGAATAGAACCAAAAATGGTTAGATAGCATGAAGCTACATTGAAGAATAAAGTACAACACGTCGTAAATTTTCATGGAAAGACTGAAGAGGAGTATTCCACTTAAGTTTTTTCCTCGGAGTCATATTGTAATTTTCTATGGTTTCATCGAAGTCATCCTTTTAACAGTAGTTTTTCTTGGTAAATCACGGCGTAATCGGCCATTTGCATTCTCAACTACTCCTTTTTGCCTGCTGCAATATGGATCGCAAAAACAAGTGCCTAAGCCAAGAGTTTCCGCTATCTTTTTGTGATCTGCAAATTCTTTTCCATTATAGAACAGCGATTTTTTCTAGCAGATTTTGGAATATATTTCAGAAGCTCATTAGCCTCAAGCCTAGTGGTTTTTGCTTATTTTACAGGCAGAGCACAACTAACTGTAAACATCGTTTTCCTCTTTCTTGAAACTAAAATTTGCTGTGTGTTTTTTTAAATGTCACGAGCTCTCCCTCCCGAAGTCCAAATTCTTTTGCTGCAGATTCAGGACGATCATGGATGGAGCCCCTGTCAGAAACAAAGGTCCCTTTGGACTTTCGAGCCCATCTTTCTACGTTCCAAAGCCTTGGATTAAGCAGGAGACTTCTCTCAAATTTTTTTTGATAATTATTCTGTCCGTGGGACGTGAATTCTAACGCTCAGTAATTCTTCGGTTGTGCACTTGTTTTCTCTGAGGCAAATGGAGCTTCGCACTTCTTAATTTGAGTC
>CAXNGE010000083.1:0-3613 GCA_964201935.1 Alphaproteobacteria bacterium
TGCAATTATTCTTGACAGAAAACTCTGACAAGTCTCAAAAGTTTCTACCGAGGGCTTCACAGATAGCTGGTCTCTTTGTCGGAACATACATTGCAATTATAGCAATTTTCGCAATATGGCTGAGACTCGCCGGAATGAGTCTTTTCGATTCGATTGCTCACAGCATCTCAGCAATAGCAACTGGAGGATTCTCAACAAAAAACTCCAGTATCGCGCATTTTCACAGCAACTATATAACTTTTATTTTATCGCTGGCTATGCTAACAGGAGGCTTGACATTCTTAGAGATTGTAAAATGCATGAGAAATGGATTCAAGGGATTTTTTAAAAACCAACAGACTCTTGGATATCTGAAAATCATTTTGATAACATGCTTCTCATGTGTTTTTGTCTCCTTCCTCGTTGACAAAGATAACATATCCATGAAAAATGCGATTAATTATGTTTTTGAGATACTATCTTCTATGTCTACGACAGGATTTTCAATGCAAGACAGCGGCCATAATTCATCCAGTTTTTGGACGGTGCTTATGATAGTGACAATCATTGGAAGTTGCTCAGGTTCAACGGCGGGTGGCATGAAGGTCTTCCGATTTCAGATACTATATTCTGTTTTAAAGCATCATTTTAGGCAACTTGCAAAGCCACATGACATAAGCATTCCAAAATATCAAGGGCAAAGAATCGATGAAGATCTGATAACCTCAGTTATCACATTTGTCTCTCTTTTTGCTGTGACAGTTATGGCTAGTGTGCTTTTAATCAGCATGACAGGCAGGGATGGTCCAAGCAGTGCATTTGCTGTTATATCATCGATATGCAATGCTGGATATGACATCAAGTTTCAGACATTGAGTTGTCTAGAAAAATTCATATTAATCGTAGATATGCTCGTTGGTCGTCTTGAAGTCATCCCGATGCTGATTCTATTCACTCACACGTTCTGGAAAAAATAGAACCACCACTCATTGCGCCATCACTGCACTATACGAAGCATATTAATAACATAAGGTGCAAACAAATATTAAACAACAAATACAAAAGATAGTTAGGCAGTGTTTTTCCAAAATAGGAGCAAATTTGTAGAAAATTTCACTTTATAGACAAAGGCAATTGTAAAGACCGGCGCCTGTAATACCTTTGATTAAGCAAGTGTTATCTTTATGAACGCACCAAACAAAGCCTTAAGGCAAATGAGATGCGGATTCAAAGATTTTTACAGAACGAGGAATTTCAAGCAGATGATATTTTTTAATACGAGAGGTCGACCCCAACAAAACAAAACCAAATCTCAAAAATATCTTCTTCTTGTCCTTGCTATGTAGTATAATATTCCAAGGATCATATGTTTTGGATCCTGTAAGCTTTAACTCATAACTTTTGAGCTTTTTCCGATGCCTCGCGAGGTTTCAATATAGCTCATATAGTTTTATTTTAATCGGAAAGAAAGGTAAAAGATAATGTCTACAACTAATTTTACAATGCGTCAGCTCCTCGAGGCTGGTGTTCACTATGGTCACGTCACAAGAAAATGGAATCCAAAAATGGCTCCCTATATCTTTGGAAAGAGAAATGGCATCCACATAATCGACCTAGAACAGACGGCTCCTATGCTTGAAACAGCCCTCAGGGTTATCAAGGATATCGTTTCAAATCACGGAAGAGTTCTATTCGTTGGAACAAAGGCTCAGGCATCTGAGAAAATCAAAGAAGCCGCTAACAAATGTGGCCAATATTATGTTAATCACAGATGGCTCGGCGGTATGTTGACCAACTGGAAGACAATCAACCAGTCAATCAAGAGACTAAAAAGCCTCGAAGAGCAAATTGAAAAGCCGGTTGGGCTGACAAAGAAAGAGATTTTGAACCTCACAAGAGAAAAAGGGAAGCTAGAGCTTGCTCTTGGAGGAATAAGAGACATGGGTGGCCTTCCAGATGTTGTCATCGTTATAGACACTCTAAGAGAAGACATTGCAATCAAAGAGGCTGTTAAACTCGGTATACCTGTCATCGCTGTCATCGACTCAAACTCATGTCCTGATGATATAACATACCCAGTTCCAGGTAATGACGACGCCACAAGAGCGATAGAGCTTTATTGCGAATTGTTCTCTGGCTCCGTTATCGAGGGACTCCAAAAAGGAATGAAAAAATCTGGGGTCGATATTGGAGCGACTGATATTGTCGTGGAAGAAATTCCAGTTGAAGTCGAGAAAGAAGGGGCATAATAATATGGAAATTACAGCAAAATTAGTAAAGGAACTTCGCGACAAGACCGGAGCCGGCATGATGGATTGCAAAAGAGCCCTGATTGAAACTGATGGAAACATCGAAGAAGCGGCTGACGCTCTTCGCAAAAAAGGACTTATGGATGCTGCAAAGAAGTCATCCAGAACCGCTGCTGATGGCCTGGTTGCATTTGCAATCTCAGAAAATGGCAAGACCGCAGCAATCGTCGAGGTTAATTCCGAGACAGATTTCGTTGCAAGAAACGAAAAGTTCCAAGGTATTGTTGAAGGCATAGCAAATGTTGCTCTTGCAGTTGAATCAGAGGCAGAGGTCTTGGGGGCGAAATATCCAGGTGCCGCACACACTGTTAAGGATGAAATAGACAGCCTTATATCCCTCGTTGGCGAGAACATGAACTTCCGCAGGTCAAAGAAATTAAGCGTTGATAATGGGGCAATTTCTGCGTATATTCACAGCGCTATTAAACCAGGCATGGGGAAAATTGGAGTCCTCGTTGCTATCGAATGCGATTGCGGAAGTGGTTGCGCTTGCCAGGAGAAGATTTTGGACCTCGGGAAGAGAATTGCAATGCATGTCGCCGCTGCAAATCCAACATATCTGTGCTCCAAGTGCATTCCTGAATCCGTCATTGAAAAGGAAAAATCTATCGTTCTGGCTCAGGCAAAGGATATGGGTAAAAACGATGAGATCGCCGCTAAAATGGCAGAGGGCAGAGTAAGCAAGTTCTTCGAAGAAACAGCTCTTTATGAGCAGGTTTTCGTGATGGATGGAAAAACCAAGATAAAAGATATCATCGAGGGCTTCAACAAGGAAAACAACTGCACAGTGAAGATTAAATGCTTTGAGAAATTCGTTCTGGGTGAAGGTATCGAAAAAACCGAGACAAATTTCGCAGAAGAAGTTCAGTCTTTTATAAAGTAGTCGAGCTCGTGAAATACAACAGAGTTTCAATCAAAATCTCTGGGGAAACAATGTCGGGATCAAAGGACGGTTGTACCTTTGATCTCGATCCTGTTATGGTCATTGGCAAGAGCATAAAAAACGTCGTTGATTCAGGAATTGGAGTTTCCATAGTTGTTGGCGGTGGCAACATCATAAGAGGCAGAGCCTTCACAAATTCCAAAGAAATTCAGAAGGAAACTGCTGACTCAATGGGGATGCTGGCAACAGTTATAAATGGAATGCTGCTCAGAGACGTGCTGAAAACCATCGGCATCAATTCGGTTCTAGTCTCCAATCTTTCTCTGCCATTTAACGTTGAATCTGCAGATCTCACCAATATCTCAAGGCTGAATGACGAAAACAAGGTTGTCATTTTCGTTGGAGGCACGGGGCTCCCTTATTTCTCAACGGACACAGCCTC
>CAXNGE010000084.1:0-3610 GCA_964201935.1 Alphaproteobacteria bacterium
TTCTCATTGCTCCTCTTTCTTTTGTCATTTCGTTTTTTGCAGAAAGGCCAATCCCTTCAGCAAAAATACATCGGCGCAAAGCTCTTTAACCTCTTTTAAGCTCACGCACTAATTATTGCAGGAATTTCGAAATCGTGTTATGATTACAAATGATGTTTTTCATTTTTATGGCATACGATTAAGTGTTTCGGGAAATTCGCAGCACAATACTTTGTGTTTTAAATCAATTTGCAAAATCGGCCGAAGACAAAATGTCGAGCCATGCCATAAATATCGAAAAACCGAGAGATCCATCCCATGGAGATCTGTCAACGAATGCCGCAATGATGTTTGCAAAACAATTGGGCACGAAGCCTCTTGTTTTAGCCAAATCGATCTGTGACGCTTTGGTCCTAAAGAAAATAGTCAAGGAGGCAGTCATTGCTGGGCCAGGATTCGTTAACATAAAACTTCAAGAAACCTTCTGGCAAACAGTTATCAACGAAGTCATAGAAAAGAAAGATGATTATAGTCTAACAAACCTAAACCACAGCTCTATGATAAATGTGGAGTTTGTTTCTGCTAATCCAACGGGGCCTCTGCACACAGGGCACGCAAGAAATGCCGTCTTTGGAAGCGTCGTTGTTAATCTGATGAAGAAGATAGGACACAGAGTCACATCTGAATTCTATATCAATGATCAAGGAAATCAAATAAAGTCACTGGCAAAATCACTGCATTTGAGATACAGAGAAGTTCTCGGAGCAAAGGTTTCTGAGGATGAATTTAAGGAAGACATGTATTGCGGATCTTATGTCAGGGATCTTGCAAAAGATTTAGTTGATATGTATCAGGATTATTTCTTGAATATGTCGGAGCCTGAGTGGCTTGACATTCTTGGAAAATTTGCCGTTGAAAAAATGATGGAAAACGTTAAGATCGACCTTGAGCTCATTGGAGTAAAAATGGATGTCTACACCTCGGAGGCAGAGCTCTGCAGAAATAAGTTAGTTGACGAAGCTCTTGCAATCCTATCGGATAGAGGTGATATATACGAAGGAATCATCCCACAACCAAAAGGGATGCTCCTGGAGGATTGGGAAGAACGCCCGCAAACTCTTTTCAAATCCACAAAATATGGAGATGATATCGATAGGCCGATCAGAAAATCGGATGGAACCTGGACTTATTTCGCGGGAGATCTTGCATATCATCTCGACAAAATCAGGAGGGGCTATCGAAAGATGGTCGCAATCTTGGGCGCGGATCATAGTGGATATGTGAAGAGGCTACAGGCTGCTGTCAAGGCAATGAGTAACGGCGAAGCAGAGATCGACATCCGTCTCTATCAGCTCGTAAATTTTCTTGAAAACGGAAACCCTATTAAAATGTCTAAGAGATCCGGCAACTTTATAACACTGAAGGATGTCGTCAATAGGGTTGGAAAAGACATAACGAGATATATGATGGTTTCGAGGCATCATGATGTCATGATAGACTTTGATTTTGCCAAGGTTATCGAATGCTCCATGGAGAATCCAATTTTTTATATCCAATATGCATACGCTAGAATTTGCTCAGTCTTTAGGAATTATGAGGCTAGCGCTGGTAAGATTGATGCCGATAAATTGGCGACATGTGACAAATCTCAGCTAACAGACGAATCTGAAATCGCCATAATGCGAGATCTAAGTTTCTGGCCGGAATATGTCGCATCGGCGGCCCTTGCAATTGAGCCTCACAGAATTCCAACTCACCTTCAAGAAATCGCACAGCATTTTCATTCTCTCTGGAATAAAGGCAAGTCCAATTCTGAACTCAGATTTATAGATCAAAACAACAAAGAGGCAACACTAGCAAGATTATCACTTTTGGAAGCAACGAGAATCGCCCTAGAAGATGGTCTGAAAATTATTGGCATAGAGCCACTAGCAGAAATGAAGTAATTTAGGAGGTTACAATTCATATGATTCCGAATAATTTTAAAAGGCGAAGTCCAACGAACAAGCGCCCGAGTTATATGAGATATGACGATGTTTTTATGTCGAAGGATAGCAGGCCAGCGGATCGTCAGCCACAACATCGAAGAGATAGCGACGAACCAGATCGCGCTAGGTTTGCAAAAAATTTCAGCTCCAAAGATGACTACATGGATGATTCAGAATATATCGGCGACTATGATGATAGCTATTCTGAGGAAGAAGAGAGCGGGTTTGCACACCAGAGCCAGCGCGATAGAGATTTCTTCACTAACGGCCAAAGCATAGTTGATGAAAGAATGGTGAAGTATCAAAAGCGCCAACTGCCTCCGCTTCAGAGATATTCATCCGCTAATCCCAGAGATTTATATATCAGCCAAAATTCCTCTTCCTATTGGTCTGATCAAGAGGAATATAGGCCAAGGAAAAACAAAGGAGGCACTCTATTTGGAGCAATCTGGCAAAAGTTTGTAATTACATTTACATCTATTTTATCGCTTGTTTGCCTTTCATGGGTTGCCTATAACTGGAATAGTAACAAGCCTCAGAATGTCGGCACTGTCGATGGAAATATATTGATAGAACCGGAACAAAATTCATTTAAGGTGCTTCCCGATAATCCAGGCGGAGAAAATGTTCCGCATCAAGACAAGATGGTTTATGAACGGGTTAATCCGAATGTGAGATATGCTCAGACAGAGGAAAGACTATTGCCGCCTCAAGAAAGGCCTATGCAGCTTTCCCAGGAAGAACAACAACCTATGCAATCCGAGGGGCATGAACCTTCATATCAAGACGACGAACTAGCGCAAAATCATGTCAAACAAAACGCTCCGATACCAAGAGATATGCGGAAACAACAGCAAACGTCTGCTGTTGAGGAATATTCAATAGTTGATGATAAGGTTTATTACATAAAACTCTCTGCCGGAAAAACTAAACCTATTTTGGACAGTGAAGCCAAGCTTCTGAAAAAAAAGTTTGGGGCGACAATAGGTGATAAAAGCTGTGTTGTTAAAAAAGTCAGCAAAGCAAGCGGGGAGCAGCAATATGCGATTCTCATCGGTCCTTTCGATTCGCAAAACACAGCTGCTGACATTGGCAGGAAACTTGGGGGGCAGTGTTATGTTATCTCAGTTAAGGAATAGGGATTATAAAACTTCTTTTGAAACCGATTGTTTTTGAGGAATTTATACAGAAATTGCCAAAAAGAAGTCTAGTGGGCGTAAAAAATTCTTTACACCAGAGCGCATTATATGAAAAACTAAAAAAGGAGGGTTTTTGTGTATCTCCAGATTTTAAAGCACATGTAGCTCCTTGTGCGCTTGTTTTCTCTGAGGCAAATGGAGCTTCGCACTTTTTAATTTGAGTCATGACTCCCCTTTGGGTCATGACAAGTTTTGTTGGTTATTAAAATTAATAGCGCTCTGTTATTATGGCCAGTGACGCAGTCACTTTTTCCGGATTTTTTGATTATACCAATTGGGTCCCTTAGCTTTGTCAAGGCACGCTGCGCTCTCGCTTGCTCTCACGGCCTTGACAAATCTTCCCCAATTGATATTTTGAAGTAGTTCCGGAAAAAATGACAGGCTTGGGTTCTGGGAGGTTGCGGGCGTTTGTGCCGCTCACACGGTTTGGCTGCGGGGCTATTT
>CAXNGE010000085.1:0-3600 GCA_964201935.1 Alphaproteobacteria bacterium
AAACAGTGGCTCGAAAGCTTTAACTGCCTTAAAGAACATCAAAAAATCGAAGACTCCATTTCAAAAATCTGCCAAAAAAAATAACACCAAAATAAAACTAGGGAAGCTCCTTGGCTCAAGCAGTCAGAAAAATTTCTTCGTTGTTGCAAAGGTTAACTCAAGCATCATTACGAATCTTGATATTATAAACGCCATTAAGTTTATGTTCTTCTCTTCTGGTAAATCATTTGATGAAAAAAGCGCTCAAATGATGGTAAAAACCGTGCTTAATGCCAAAACTGACGACTGTCTACAGCAACTTTTTGCTGATCGCATTAAAATAAAAGTTACTGACGCCGAGGTGATGCAAAAAATCGCTGACATTGCCAAGAGCAAAAACATGTCCGTTGATGAACTGGAAGAAAAATTCCTTGAATCAGGAATAAGCCTTGAGATATTCAAGAAGTACGTCAAAACAAAAATGCTCTTCCCGGTTTTGGTTAAGATTATTGGAGAAACATCAAAGCCAACAGCTCAGGAAATTCAAGAGGAAAAAACAAAGGCGCTTGGAGATCTCAAGCAGACAAGATATCACCTCTGCGAAATTCTATTTAGAGTTGACGATAAAAAATCAAAGCAAAAGGTTAAGGAAAACGCAGAGGCTGTTTTGAAATTGCTTAAGGAAGGATTCAGCTTCCAAGTGATGGCAGAAAATATGTCGCAAGGAAGATATTCAGGAACCGTTGGAGATTTGGGCTGGGTTAGAGAAGACAAGCTGGAAAAGTCTGAACGAGAGGCAGTTCATAAACTGAAACGCAATGATTATAGCGATGTTATAGATGTCGTTGCCGGAGTTAAAATCCTCTGCGTTCTTGATAAGGCAGATCCAAATAAGGTCGGTGAAACCCAAGCAAAATGCAAAGTCTTAATAACAGACATAAAATATAAGGGAGGCATATTCACAAGCAAGGATAAGCAAAAAGCCGAGGAAATTGTAGGAAAGTTATCGGAAGCAAATTCAGCAGAACAATACAAAAAACTCTGCAAAGAACATAAGATTGAGTTCGTCGAGAAAGAAGCTGATAACAACGATCCTTATGAAATGGAATTAGTCGATCAAGCCAGAGCTAAGAAAAAACCGGCGGTTCTGCAATCATCAAAGGATGAAGATTCAGTCAGCGTATTATTCTTAGTATCCGAAGAAATTCCTGAAGCGAAAGTTCAAAGCGACAAGGAATTATTTGATCAAATTTCCTGGAAAAAAGTCGAGAAAGAGTTTAGCAGAAACTTCAAGAGAATAAAGTCGACTGCTCACCTGAACATCGACAGAGAGAACCTGGCCAGAGTGGCTTCCAACAAATGATTAGAATAGCTTTTTTTGGAGACGTCGTTGGCAAGGCTGGCAGAGAAGCCCTTATAAAATACGTCTCGGAAAATAAAGCCAAACATAAATTTGATTTTGTTGGAGTTAATGGAGAAAATGCGGCTCACGGATTCGGAATTAATCAATCGATATGCACTCAGTTTTTCAATGCCGGAATCGACGCCATAACTCTTGGAAACCACACTTTCGACCAAAAAGACGATTTGCAGTTATTTGACAGAGAGCCGAGACTTCTGCGTCCGATAAATTATCCCAAAAACACTCCAGGTCACGGTTTTGTCATTGTCGAGCTCCCATTTGTTTCAAAAAAAGTCATGATAATCAATGCGATCGGAAGACTTTTCATGGAGAGCAATGACGATCCATTTGCCGTCCTTGATGACTTCTTAAAAAAATACAGGCTAGGATATGACGTGGACGCTATATTCCTAGATTTTCATGCAGAGGCAACGGCTGAAAAATCAGCCCTCGCAAAATATCTTGATGGCAGGATTTCTGGGATAGTCGGCACGCACACTCATGTTCCAACAGCGGATCCTCAAATCTTTAATGGAGGAACAGGATTCCTATCTGACTGCGGAATGTGTGGAGATTATGACTCTGTTATTGGAATGGAAGAGGAAGCCCCTATCAAAAGGTTTACTCAAAAAACAGGCGCATATGCGAGGATGTCTCCTGCCACAAAGCCTGCGACAATCTGCGGGGTTGTTATGGACATCAATGAAAAAGGATTCTGTTGTGAGATTCAAACGATAAGAGTCGGCGGAAGTTTGCGGGAACAAAAAGACTTTATATCAGGAACAACAGATAGCCAATAATAATTGGACACGCAATAATCCAGAAAATTTCTATCATCTGATCTTGCCTATATCTCGGCAACATAGCCCTTATTAATATTGTAAGACAGGTTATAATAAGGATTTTCAGCACGAGCCAAACACAAGGCGGAACAAAGTTTATGTCAAAAATTGGTTTATATCCGCCAAGGAAAAGTATGCTTATCACAGCCGACATGAAAATGATATTCAAATAGTCCGATAGATAAATCATGGCAAAGAGTATGCCTCCATATTCGACATATGCGCCTGCAACGATTTCTGATTCTGCCTCTGTGAAATCAAATGGAGTCCTGTTCATGGATGCCAAAGAGGAAATAAAAAAAACCACAAAAACAGGCAATAAAAGCAAGGCAAATAGATGATGCTCTTGTGATTTAACAATGTCTAATAAATTCAAACTGCCGGAATATAGGAACACGCAAATCAGAGATAACACGAAAACAATATGTCCGCCAACAAGTTGAAGATAAGAACGAATCCCTCCAATGACACCATATTTTGACGCCGATGTTGTCCCTATAAGAATTTCTGCAACAACAAATAAAGTGTGGAAAAATATGATGAAAAGAAGTCCGTTGCTTGGATTAAGTATGAGGAAATTTTTCGACAGAGGAATTATTGAAAGCTGCATTAGAGCAATAAAAAATAACAGGAAAACGGCAAAAATTGATTGAGCAGAATGTCCCTTTAAGGCATTTCTTTTGAAAAACAGCTTAAGAGCATCCGCGATAGGTTGCCAAACCCCGAAGATTCCGCAGCGCGTTGGCCCAAGACGCATCTGTATTCGGCCTATAAATTTTCTTTCAATCAGTGACAAATAGGCGGCAAAAACAATAGCTCCGACGAAGAAACCCGCAGTCTTAATAATGAACCCAATAAACTCCTGCATCATCTATCTCCTGCGTAATTACTGCCATCCCTCATATGATACAATTTTTAAGTGCACAATATCAATTGGCACGGCGTCATCAACGACTATACGTGCAAACAGTCGGGATTTTTATAAAGACTTATGTCGCGCGAAAAATGATGAGATAAGAAAAAAGCAACAGCAGATTCGAGCTCAGCGCGCCTAAGGCACACCGAGCTCTTCAATGGAGGGATTTTATTGTTTTTGAGCTTCCGAAGCGATAAAATTAAATAATAGCTCGTTATCCGCAGCTATTGCCTGGAAATCTTTTTGTCTAGATTCGATCTCCCTTCTGATTTCTTCCATGGCCACTATCTGTGCCAAAATTTTAGATTCAATTTCTCTTTTCTCGTTGTCATATTGTTCAATTTTCTTCGTAAAAACTTTGTGAATTTGCATTGCTACGGCAACGTCTTGATCCCACGGACTAAATTGAATTCCTTTTGCTTCGTAACTGTCATGCTTTTCTACGAGTCGTTGCGCACGAT
>CAXNGE010000086.1:0-3565 GCA_964201935.1 Alphaproteobacteria bacterium
AGCTGGAAGCCGTGAAGAGCTTCCAGCATATTTATTTACGCCGTCTTATCTTTCTCGCTCATGCCGGCGGATTTTTTGTTCCACGTTAGAGCAAAGAATATAGCACTACAAATGGCCGATACGATGACTGCAAAGAAGACAGAGCCCCAGCCGTGATTTTGAGCGAGATATCCCGCTCCATATCCAGCTAAAGTCGCTCCAACATATCCAAGCGTGCTCGTGAATCCATTTGCTGTTGCCGCAGCCTTTTTAGTTGCAAAGTCAGCTGCTGCTACTCCAACCAAAATTTGTGGCCCTGTCATCAAGAATCCGATACAGATCATAAAGACGGAACACAAAAGAGGGGAGCTGCTAGGGCACATCCAAAGAGCCGCCATAAAGATTCCGAGTAAAATCATCCCTATGAATGCCACTGGCCCTCTTCTGCCTTTGAAGATCTTGTCTGATATATACCCTGCGCAAAGTCCTCCAGCCATTCCAGCCAATGAATAAAGAGCCAACTGAACACCGGCCATCTTAACGCTGCTCCCCTTGGATTCCAGGAGGAATGTCATGCCCCAGTTGAAGAACGTTATTCTGCAGATATAGATAAAGAAATTAGCTAAGGCGACATACCAAACCAGCCTATTGCAAAGAACCATTTTTGATATCTCTGCATAAGTTAATTTGACTTTCTCTTCGGTTTCCCATTTGGAACTTTCAGCAACCGATGCAAAACCAGTCATCTTCTCAACTGAAGGAAGCTTTAAAGATTCTGGTGTATCTCTGAGCCGGTTGAATAAAAATCCAGCTAGGAGGATTGCTATGACTCCAGGGATGAAGAACATAAATCTCCAACCGAAATGCATAAGAATAAACGGAGCAACAAGAGCAATCGCCGAGGCTCCTATTTGCTGCGCAGTGTTCCACAATGCCCATTTCGTCGCAAGCTCTACGGGACTGAACCAATGAGCCAACAATTTCGTGCAAGGAGGCGCTCCCATAGATTGGAAACATTGAGTTAAAGCCCAAAATATCACAAACGTTGGAATAAGAGCACTAAATCCCATAAAGAGAGCCATGATAGCAGACATCACAAGCCCAAGAGCCATAACATATCTTGCCTTATATTTATCTCCAGCTAAACCGAAAAAATATTTTCCAATGCTATAGACAATCGTTCCAAATGAGAGTATTTTTCCCATGTCTTCTTTGGTGTAGCTGAATTCTGAGCATATTGAAGGTATCGCGAGAGGAAACGCCTCTCTAATGAAATAGTAAGCTGCGTATCCAATTATAATTGAATACATAGTTCTTGTCCGCCAGTATCCGAATACTTTATTGACGCTATCTGAGTAGTTAGAATTATTCTTCTTCTTTTGTATAGCCATATAATCTCCTTAATTTTCTAAAGATTTCGTTAAAATTTCTAGATCTGCTTCAAATTCCTTGTCGTTTGATATATTCTCCTTCACTCTTTTAACGGCGTGAATAACGGTGGCATGATCTTTGCCTCCGAAGCTCCTCCCTATCTCAGGAAGGGACTTTGTTGTTAACTGCTTGGCTAGATACATCGCTATCTGCCTTGCCTTCGTGATCTCTTTTTTCCTCTTCGCGGAGTTGAGATCGGACAACTTAACACTGTAATATTCACACACTTTTCGTTGTATTCCATCTATTGTAATAAATCTCTCATTGGATCTCAAGAGGTCTCTCAAAACTTCTTGAGCAACATCGATTGTGATGTCTCTTCCAACAAGCGTCGCATGGGCTACTATTCTGTTTAAGGAACCTTCGAGTTCCCTTATGTTGGAAGTTATCTTAAAAGCTAAGAACTCCAACACTTTGTCTGGAATTTCTAATTTATATTTTTTGGCTTTGGACTGGAGAATCCCTAATCTTAACTCAAATGTCGTTGGATGGATATCTGCAACTAATCCCCAGCCTAGCCTTGATTTTAACCTGTCCTCAACCCCATCTAAATTCGAAGGAGATTTATCTGCTGATAAAATTACCTGTCTGTTATTGTCGACTAGCTCGTTGAAGGTGTGAAAAAATTCTTCTTGCGTCGTTTCTTTTCCACCGATAAATTGGACATCATCAATCATTAAAACATCAACCGCTCTGAACATATCCTTAAAAGACATAGAATTTTTAAATCGCAATGCCTTTATAAAGAGATACATAAACTTTTCAGCAGATATATATATGACCTTCTTTTCCGGATTTCTTTCCTTAATATTCCAGGCGATTGCATGCATCAGATGAGTCTTGCCAAGACCAACGCCACCATAAAGAAATAGCGGATTAAATGTCGGCGTATCAGATTCAGAAACTCTGAGTGCTGCGGCATATGCGAATTCATTCGGCTTGCCAACCACGAAATTGTCGAAGGTGAATCTCTTGTCAAGGATAGAAATCTCATCGATATTATAGCCGCTCCCGCTATCTTCCTTCGGCTTTTCAGGGGCAACAGTTATCTCGTGGGTTTCTTTTTGTGATTGACTCTTCGGAATATCGCTTACGGAGATGTCCAGAGATTTTATTGCGCATCCATATGAGGTCATTGTTTTTGTTATATCATTGGAGAATCTTGAGAGGATGGTGTCTCTGATGAAGTTGGAAGGAGCCGAGACCTCTAAGACTCCATCTGAAAAATCTATAAAGTCTAATTTTGATACCCAATTTTTAAATGAGCTCTCTCCTATGGACAATCTAATGTCATGCATAGCCTCCGCCCAGACTTGGTTCAAATTTTCAGCTCTCAATTCCATCTTATCCTTTTAGCTTTCCAATTGCAGAATCCAAATTCATTCCAGATTTAACCTCCATTTTATAAGGCAGGAACTTCACAAGTATCATTGGAGAGCTTCCAATGTTTTCAGCAAACTTCCCAGGAGTTAGATATTCTGCGAATACAAACGCTCCCTTCGCCTTTGTGTATGAGATTTTCACATCATTATTCAATTGATTTTTCCCAGTTATCATATCATATTTAAAGATCTCAACGGAATCTTTATATTTATTCTCAATGTCAGCCGCCTTCGTGAAATACGATTGAGCATCCATTCCTTGCAAGCTGTCATACAGATCCTGAGTATGAGGAACAACAATATGACACTTGAAATTTTTGCCGTTGTTTGCTCCTGGATCAACCTCAAAATCAACCTTCTTCAACCAGACCTTAATGTCTGGGATCATGTTGCATGAGGTCGTTCCAAAAGCAAAAAACGCAGCTAAGAGAATCCTCTGAAAAAAACTTTTATTCAGGAACAATTCTACTTCTTTCCCTTGTGCTATTTACAACATACACCCTTTGGCCAACGGATATTGCAGGAGAGGGACCTTGAGCAAGGGTTATTGTCGATCCTGTGTCTAGTTTCACGACATATTCGACTCCATCTTGAGCTCTGTTTTGAATCGCGTGGCCTGCAACTCCACCAGCGACTGCTCCAACGGCTGAGGTTAAAAGTTTCCCTCGTCCACCACCAAAGGCAGATCCCAAAAGTCCACCACCAGCGGCGCCTAAAAGAGCACCAGCGCCTGGACCATTATCAGGCTTTATTTCAATTTTTCTCAAAGAGAC
>CAXNGE010000087.1:0-3555 GCA_964201935.1 Alphaproteobacteria bacterium
CGTATTCTACGGACTGTTGTTATTTAGGCGAAAAAGCAACCCCGTAATCCTACACAACCAGACACACCAGTCACCGAACCGTGTGAGCAGCACAAAAGCTATCAACCTCACAGGAACCAAACTGTCATTTTTTCCGGAATGCATCAAGGATGGTCCCAGATCAAGAATCAGCCTCAACTCTGAACAAACCGCCCCGCCGCATCATCGTGTGAGCAGCACAAAAGCTATCAACCTCACAGGAACCAAACCTATCATTTTCCTTTTTGGAACGATTTTCAAGAGGCCAGTTGGGAGGAATTAGTCAAGGCCGTGAGAGCAAGCGATAGCGAAGCGTGCCTTGACGAATTCAGGGACCCAATTGGTACACTCAGTTCCTCCAAAAAGGAAAGTGACGGCGCCACAGGCCAAGATTATAAAGCACAAAGGATCAATTCATCGTTCTGTGAGGGGTGGGTGGTCGGGCAACCGTGAAACTTCTGGATAAATCGCTGAAAATACAACATAAAAGCCTCTGCGAAAAAACTCGTTCCAGCTTCAGAGCGCCGAGAAAACAAGCGCACAAAAAACCCCATGCGCATTAAAATTTGGAAACATGTCCCTTTTTAGTTTTTCATATAATGCGCTCTGGTGTAAAGAAGTTTTCACGCCCATTAGACTTCTTTTTGGCAATTTCTGTATAAATCCCTCAAAAACCTTGGTTGCGAAAAAAGTCTAACAATTCCTATTCCTTAAACGAAATAACATAGCACTGGTCACACCCATTTGTCTACCAATATCAGCTGCAGTGCTTTGTTCTCAAATGGCATCGTAAAAGGAAAATTCATAGGGTTTGTATATAACTCTGGTGAATTGCACGCAGAACTAAACGCATATATATTCAATCGACTTGAATGCCGCGCTCTTTTATGTTTTTTTGTCGTCAAAAAGCTTGCTTTCCGCAGGGGCAGCTTCGCAACGTCGAACTGGTTTTAGTATAAGACGAAATTCGGGGCGATGGTGCGGATTATGAACCCCAAGGCGGCCTCCGAGAAATAAGAAGCGAAACACAGAGATCCTACAGACGATGGGCGTAAATTTTACTTGCGCCCTTTTTTTATTTATGAAATCCTAAAACCAACACGGAATCCATAAAGATTTTAACACTCCAGGCAGCTAAGTCTGAAAGTGGTTTTTATGGAGGATACATATGTCTTCGGAATAATTCTTCTGGAATAGACCTCTCTCGAAACTCTTCTCTTTTTGGTAATTTCTGAGTCACGGCGGTACTCGAATCCTCACGTACAAACACGTACGCTCCGGTTCTCCGCTCCGGCGCTCCTATAAATTTCTCAAAAACAGTCGGTTTCAAAAGAAGTCTGATGATAAGCCGCCAAAGGCAAAATTCCTCAAGTCTTTGAAAGAGGCAGTTAAAATTGGATCTAAATATATCAAAATAAAAAACTCTCACACTATCCAAAAACCTCTTGCGAGGGCTCGGGAACTATGTTATAAATAATACCATGGTGATCCTTGGTAGCTCAGTCGGTAGAGCAAGTGACTGTTAATCACTGGGTCGGCGGTTCGAGTCCGTCCCAAGGAGCCATATTCCTCCATTTTCACAGCGGGTTTTAATAGGAGTTTTTTATGGCTAGCCAATCTTCAGAATCCAAATTGGGATTTTGGACATTAATTTCAATTGTCATCAGCGCTGAACTCGGTGCTAGCATATTTCTTCTACCATCTCAACTGGCTCATTTTCGCACTCTTGGATTGATAGGCTGGGGACTTGCCGGCATTGGCGCCATCTTAATCGCCATCGTCTTTGCGTATCTCTGCATAAACACATCGAAAGTTGGAGGTCCCCATATATATGCCAGAATGTTTTTTGGAGAAAAAGTCGGGTTTTTTGTAACGTGGATATATTGGTGTGGAGCATGGGCATGTAATCCTATCCTTATCGCAACAGCCGTTAATTATCTCATGGCTTTAACGGGGGACTTGCCTCTGGCCACCAAGCTTGCCTGCGAAATATCTTTGGTGTTATCACTGACATTCTTGAACACAAAAGGAGTCAAAACGTCCGGCAACGTCGAAATGGTGTTAACTGTTCTGAAGGTGCTGCCACTGGTGATTGTCCCGATCGTCGCGTTCAATCATATAAACCTCGACAATTTTAAGGAAATGACTCCTATCAATTTGACTCCAATGAAAACAATAATAGGCGCCACAATTCTTTCTTTCTGGAGCTTCGTTGGTCTCGAGGGCGGAACAAATCCAGCGGGAGTGACAAAAAACCCTAGAAGAAACATTCCTCTGGCAATCATTGTTGGAACCTCCTTCGTCGCCATCATAAGCATTATAAATACCATTTCAATCTTTGGGATCACACCTCCAAGTGAGCTCGAAAACATTGGCGCCCCATTTTCTCACGTTATGGTCACTCTCTTTGGAGGATCCTTTGACAAACTCATAGGAGTTCTGACGTTTTTAATGTGTTATGGATCATTGAACGCTTGGGTTCTATTTAGCGGACAGATTGCAAGATCAGCCGCGTCCGAAGGAATGATGCCAAAATTTTTTAACAGGCTCAATAAAAATGGAGCCCCAGCAAATGCCCTTTGGCTCAGCTCTCTTGGAACTATTCTTATCCTTTTCATTCTAAAATCTCCACTAATTGGAGATAAGATCGTTAAGCTTCTAGATATGTCAATTGTCGTTTATGTGACCTTATATACGATGGCAATTTTGGCATATATAAAATTTATGAGAACAAATAAGATTAAATCGTTATCCCAGATGTTCGTGACGATATTGGCCTTGGCATTTTGCTCTCTTATTTTATTCAACACAGAAAAAAGTCATTTTATATTCCTGATAGGAATGATAGCAACAGGAATCCCTGCGTATCTTTACCTTCGAAAAGGGAAGGCGAGCTAGAGATGGAGCTGTGTTTGTATGAGCCAGAAATAGCTCAAAATACAGGAACTATCGCAAGGCTCTGTGCATGTTTTGATATAACATTGAATATAATTGAGCCTGCGTCCTTCGTTCTATCAGACAAGAATTTCAAAAGAGCCGGGATGGACTATATAAACATCGCCGAGATAAAACTTCATTCGTCTTTTCAAGAATTTAAGAATCAACACAAAGGCAGAATAATTTTGCTAGATGTTAAAGCCTCTCAAAAATATTATGACGTTGAATATAGAGATACTGACTGCATAATGGTCGGGAAAGAAAGCTCTGGCGTTCCCGACGAAGTTTTTAGCTCCTGCGACGAAAAGATTCTTATTCCAATGAAGTCTGGAGCGAGATCAATAAATGTTGCCATAAGCGCCGCAATCGGAATTTCTGAAGCTCTTCGACAGCTTGGAAGATAAGGCGACTTTCCTTCTTTGCCTTTTGCTTTGCAACCCGATTCTGCGATCAAATTTTGACAAGTCTTGAGAAGTGTGATATAAGTTTCATATTAACAAAAGACTTTCTTCTCAAATCGGTTGTTTTGAAGAATTCATAATTGCATTACTCAGAGACCTCAGAAGTTTGCAACAGAAAAAACAGATGGTTGTGAGACAC
>CAXNGE010000088.1:0-3535 GCA_964201935.1 Alphaproteobacteria bacterium
GCTATAAAATATCAAACATTTCTTACAAAATTATAAGAAAATTGGTTAAAGTTAAGTTCATATCTCTTGTTAATATAATCTTAAACAGGTGCGTTGTGCCGGAGCTGATTCAAGACGAATGCACTGTTAACAATATTATAAAAACGGCAGGCATTATCAATTTGACCGAACAGATGGAGGAGTTCAAGACCATAAGGCAAAGCTTAACAGATGGGAATCAACTGCCAAGCCACAAAATAGCAAGTATAATATTAGAAGAAATAAATCGATAAATTTTCAAAAAGTTGTCTAATCTTAATCTTTTCTTAAGAATTTGCATGCAATAATATATGTATGTGATGAGAATGTTGCTGCGTTTTTCGGTAACAGCTGTATGATGGAGAATATAAAAATGACCAGCACAAAAATATTATTTACTGCGCTAATTGCAACACTGGCATTGCCTCAATGCGCTATGGCGGAAACGGAGCTACCAAAGGAAACTCCGCTCACTAAAAGTGGGCTAAAGGAAGGGATAAATAATACACAGCTGTCTCTAGAGGACGCCGCTAAGATTAGCAAAATATTGGCTGAAGCTCGTATGAAGGCCGTTGCGCCTGGGGATCCAAATGTATCACAGCCTCAACCGCAACCTCAAGCAGCTCCCGCTCAACAAAGCCAGATCAATCCTCCCTTTGTAGAAAGAGGACACAAAACAGACGATGACGATGGTGACCTAAGCCAAATTATTGAGCAGGTTGGAAATAGAAGCATAACAGCAGAACAAGGTGTGTCACGGATAGAGCAAATTACTAACAATATTATACAAAAGGAAGAAAACAAATTGAGATTTCAACGTGAGAAGAAATATTCGAAGATAAGGGATGCAGTTAACAACTTAGCTGCAGGAAAGTTGTCAATTGAGGATGCAGAACTTGATATTAAGGAGCTAATCGAAGCTCTGTCTGGAAAATCAGGCGGAGAAAACACAAGAAGAGAGATAGTCAGAATGAAAAAGGCCATTAAAATGTTAGCAAAGAGAATTGACGATCGTGAGCAAGGTGGAAATGCTTCTGCAAATAGCGCTCCTGTGACAAATGCCACTCCTGCAGCCTTGGCTCCAGCTCCAGTCGCACAAGAGCAAGTGCAATCTCAAACAATTCCGTCTCAATAAAATTATATTAACATAAAGTGGCGGCTAAAAACGTCGCCGCTTGTTCTTATTGTTTTTGGGCTATAAAAGTTGTTGATCTTATATCTTTATAGCAATAAGCTTAAAATAGCGCTAGAGTTTTTTAAAAGAGGCTGTTATATGAAAGAAAAAATTCTATCTGCGCTGTTGTTTTTTTTTATGGGTTTTAATTCAGCTTGGGCTTTTGAATTTGTTCCTCAAGATTTGCATACACAAGAGAAATTTTCTAAAGATCAATTCACCACTACGGACATTTATGAGCCATCTGCCATAGACAAAATGATTCAGCAGGTGAAAGATGTCAAAGGTATACTTATTGAAACTAGAAAGACTCTTGAGACAGTGTTGCAATTCCTGCAAGAAGAGTAAAGAAGGCTTCATAGTGAGAGATTTGACCTCGCGTCAAAGAGAGCGGGATGAGCTTGAATTCACAGGAAGACAACGATAAATGTCATATTATATTGAGGTTTCGATAAAAATCATGTAGCATGTTGTCAGCTAGTTACACAGTGTTGCATTATTATGAATCTTTTTTACATGTGCATTATAGGGTATGTTGTCGGCTCTATTCCATTTGGATTTTTGTTGACAAAGTTTTATGGGGGCATAGATCTTAGAGAGTTTGGCTCAGCCAGCACTGGAACTACAAACGTTCTTCGAACAGGGCATAAAAAATTAGCTCTAATGACGCTCTTGCTTGACGTGGCAAAGGGCTTGGTTTTAGCAATTGTTCTAAGATTGTTCTTCGATGATTTGACTTTGTATTGCGTATCTTTTTGCTGTATTGTTGGGCATATATATCCAATCTGGTTGAAATTCAACGGAGGGAAAGGGGCCGCGACAGCTGCTGGAATATTTTTGGCGATGTCTCCAGTTGTTGCTCTTGTTTGCGCGTGCATTTGGGCGATAATTGCAAAGTTAACAAAAACATCCTCTCTTGCTTCATTGTCCTTTTGTTTTTCGTTTGCTGTTATAATTGTGTTCCAATTTTTTCTAGGTGAAGCATCTTTGTCTTTGACATTTTTCTCTGCATTAGTGTTGATTCTTCTTTTATACACGCATTTAGATAATATAAAAAGATTAATTCGAAGAGAAGAGATGAAGCTATAATCTATGATCGAGAAACAAACAGACATAAAACCTATAGA
This sequence comes from Alphaproteobacteria bacterium, assembly GCA_964201935.1. Taxonomy (GTDB): domain Bacteria; phylum Pseudomonadota; class Alphaproteobacteria; order RUG11792; family RUG11792; genus CAXNGE01. Next base: position 2,320 of record CAXNGE010000088.1, read on the forward strand.
TAAAAAGTAACTCCTGTCAACAAGGTCAGCTTCTTCCTGTTCTCGATCGACATATTCTTTTTGTATTTGGTTTCTATCTCTATCTTCTTTCCGATTTGCTTCTGAATGATGAAAGAGATCGCATTATTGCCGTCCTCGAGAGATTCAATTGTGTTATATATGGCATCCAAATCAGCGCCTTCTTGCAGAGAAATGTAAACTTTCTGGTCGTTCATAATGGAGTCAATGTTTTGAATGGAGTGTGCTAGAAGTTTAGCATTGCCAGCCTCGATTTTGATGCTGACATCTATTATAAGAGCATTCCCAATTTTTAAATAACTGCTGATTTTTGAATATAAATCAGGGAAAACTGTGACTTCGAACGTGTTGTCCTGATCGGAAACCGTCAGAAATGCAAATTTTTGCGAATTTTTTGAAAGCTTCTCTTTTTTAGCAAGAAGAATCCCAGCGACAGTGATGTTTTCCCGACTGCTGCTGAAATCCCTGCTCCTAACAACGTTATAGCACGTCAAAAATTCCGCATAAACATCCATCGGATGAGAACTAAGATAGAAACCAATTGCAGTTCTTTCCTTGTCGAGTTTTTCTATTTCCGACCACTCCGCGACATTTGCAAGAGTCGCATTTTCGGTTTTATATTCTGCAAATAAAGATCTTTGTTTGACTCCGGATTCGGAACTATCTGCCGTTAGAACGTCTAAAGATGAAAGTATCTGATTTCTGTTTTTATGGAGGGAATCGAATGCCCCGGAGAAAACCAGGCATTCAATTTGCCTTTTGTTTATTCCAAGATTTTTTGTTCTTTTGAAGAAATCATAAATATCCTTAAATACTCCGTTTGCATCCCTCTCTCTCACGATTTCTTTCATCGAGGCGACACTCGAGCCTTTGAGCGCACCGATCGCATATCGAATGTTCTTTTCCTCTCCTATGAAATATTCCTCAGATTTATTGACGTCTGGCGTCAACACTTGAATCCCGCGACTTTTTGCATCCTGGACAAAGGTTGATATTTTGTCGGTGTTGTCTATTTCAAGATTCATGGCAGCCAGATAAAATTCTCTTCTAAAATTGGCCTTGAGATAGGCGGTTTGATATGAAAGCAACGCATATCCCGCAGCATGGGCTCTGTTAAATCCATATCCAGCGAATTTTTCCATGAGAGCGAAAACTTGCTTTGCCACGTCCCGCTTGACTCCCTTTTGAACGGCTCCAT
>CAXNGE010000089.1:0-3495 GCA_964201935.1 Alphaproteobacteria bacterium
GCATCTTCTCCGATAATTGCAGGACCGATTATATCATTGACGTTAGAAACCGCGTTTAAAACTCCCTTTCCAAACAGTCTGCTTCCGCCGTCCCTGAGTTCGACAGCCTCAAAGGATCCAGTTGAAGCTCCAGAAGGAACTGAGGCGACACCAATCTCCCCGGAGTCGAGGGTGACTTCCGTTTCAATCGTAGGCAAGCCTCTGGAATCGAGGATTTCTCTGGCATACACGTTGGTTATAACTGACATTGTAATTTAAACCTATTTAAAAACACTGCCTAAATTATAGATCTTTATCAACGAAGATGCCATTCAATTTACTATTGAACTCATTTAGCTTCTATCCTTTATTTTATCGCACCTATAATTTTATAGAGAAAGTTATCAATCATTGGATATGCCAGAATACTGATAATTAAGCAGCTCATAGAAATAATAGCAGTCGTTGTTTTTGCATGAATTTCCTTTGTTTCTTGTCCTCTTTGCTTCTTATCAAAAATAAATTTAGAATATTTCGTTGTATAAACAACACAGAGAAGCGTATAAAAACAACTTATCACCAAAAGCCACCAGTTTTTGTTCACGATCAAGAGCTTGAATATGTCTATTTTGGCAACAAATCCAATAAATGGCGGGAATCCAGCCATAGCAAACAACGAGATAACTATGCTATAGGCAATCATCGGAAAGCTATGAACCCCTCCTTGAATGTCTCGAAACGTTTCAATTTTAGCGACGTTTTTAAGAGCGCGGATCGAAGAAAAGAAACACACATAAGGAATGATGTAAGAAATAAGATAAGTTATTGCAAATCGCAGGGAGTATTGAGACTTGGCCGTTGCAAAAACAGTCAGTGCAAATCCAACGTGTCCAACCGACATATACGCCAGGAATTTTTTTATATTCTTTTGATGAAGGGGCATGACACAACCAACAACCATTGATAAAACAGACACTACCGTAAAAAACGCATGATGATAAAAAACACCATTATGCAACAAAATCGCACAAACATTCGTTAATATCAGCATCATAAAGAACTTAGAAACTGCGTCGAAAAAGAAAACCATCGCTAGAGAGGACTTTTCATATAGATCTATAGCCCAAGAATGAAATGGAACCGCAGCCATCTTGAAAAGAATCGCACTCAAAATTAAAAACATTCCTATAATTGAAGTTATGTGCCCATCAATCTTAACGTCAGCAAGCATGAACCCTGCGAAATCACTGTAATATAAACTCATCCCATATAAAAATACGGCCGCCATAACACTTGAGGTAATAAGAAATCTCGCGACACTCAATCTTTTTTCCTGATCATTTCTTTTGACAAGCAACAAAAAACAAACAAAAAGTGTGTATCCTTCAAGCCCTATAAATAACATCAAAAAATTATTAGCTGACAAAGATACTATAATAGACAGGATTAATCCAAATATCACAATATATAAAACCGATGGCAACGCTCTGTATCTTTTTAACAATGATATAATTAACACCAATACAGAAGCTGTAAAAAGAACAAAACAACTCGCAGCCTGAGAAAAAGGGCTATACGTAAAAATTTTGGCAAACAAAGCTTTGGTATCAGAATAATGAATAAAAGACAACAAAAAACCACAAGAACACATAATAGGCGCTAACCTTGGAAATATCTTTTTAGAATGCTCCTCTCCTAGTATAATTTTTATAACAAACAATGCGATTAAACACAAGCCTACAAACAAATATGGAGCAGAATAGGAGAGTTTGTCAAAAAACTCAATGTCATTTGCGCTCATCTGCTATCCTTTTTATAAGCGATATATAAAGATTTTGTCCTAATTCTCTCGAATTCACAAGAACATTAAATTCTTTTTTTATATCTGTTGTGAAATCCATTGGAGATACGCTCAAATTTATCCCTATTCCAATGAGCGCAAATGGGTGTGAAACTTCTATCAAAACGCCAGCTACTTTTTTTTTGTTAATCAAAATATCATTCGGAAGCTTGATAGTAATGCCTGAATCATTCTTTTTTAGTTTTAAAAACTCATCTCTAACTGCCAATATCGCAGCCCTATTTAGCAAAGCAACAGAATTTTCTGAAACCCCGAGCTTTTCTACGTTTATTATATAGGTTCCGTGAAAATTTCCAGGCATTGACACCCAAGTCCTGTCATTCAACCTCCCCCTTCCAGCTGTTTGAGTTCCAGCCAGAACGAGTGAATCTTCTACATCCGTGAATCCAGCAATAAGCTCAGCCGCCACATTATTCGTGCTATCAACTTCTTCAAAGGAAATTATATTTATCATGGCTTCACGACAAGCTTCCCCATCAAAAAAACTATCCAGGGAAGCCATTTTCAAATAATTACTACGCTACTCTTAGATTCTTTTTGCGTCCATTGCTGCCGAGCCCAGTAGTTTTAGCAATATCGCTTCTTCTTTTAGCATATTTTGGAGACACGACAGGATAATCTGCAGGCAATCCCCACCTTTCCTTATATTCTTCTATAGAGATACCATAGACTGTGTTTAAATGCCTCTTCAGCATCTGGAGTTTCTTTCCATCTTCTAAGCAGACAATATATTCATCATGCACAGAATCCTCAACTGGAACTGCAGGAGTTAAATTTTGCATATGCTTGCTGTTGTGCGCTTCTCTGCTCACATCAACGACTGCAAAGAACACAGCCCTTAAGACAGCCGGAATAGCTTCTAGAGATATTTCATGACTCGCAAGATATGCGGCAGAGATCTCAGTTGTATATGCCATCACTTCCTGTGAAGTTAAATTTGTAGACATCGAATTCTCCATTATTTTCTAAAATACAAGTCCCTTCCTAAAATTTATATTATACTTCAAAAAATGTTTCAACAAAAAAAATGGAATACAATGCTCTTTTTATGAGCAACAGTGCAGAATAACACTTTTTAATGCTTAATATTTTTTCGCTTTTGAAGTGAATAAGAAAAAATGCCAGCCTCTTATTCATCCTCATATTGATCTAATATCCTATCCATATCAGACCTCTCTTTTTTGCTTCTTTTTGTGTTCTGTGGTTCGGCGTTGTTTTTCTCCTCAATCTTTTTCTTTGGCCTTAGCGTAGCCAATTCCTCTGCACTCTGACCCTGCTTTGATGCCTCAACAGCAGGTTCAATTGCAACATCATCTGCCCTGCCCTCTTCTTCCAATTCAGTCTCCTCATTCTCCGAAGCCTTTGCTGTAAATTTTGTGACAGGAGGGGCGCTAACATTTCCAACATGAAGATTTTTCACAATATCATCCTTAACGAAATCTAAGATACTCTGCTTCTTTAACGTCGACATATGAGACATAACCTTATCCTGAACAGACTCAGGAAGAACTAGAATAATAAGATTTGATATATTGACTATATGTGGGCGCAATTTTGAATCTGAAATCCATTTTGGAGTTTCTGCCATGATGCATTGAGTTGCAATAATATCAATAACTGCCAGAATAACAACTCCTCTCAAGATCCCAAACATC
>CAXNGE010000090.1:0-3457 GCA_964201935.1 Alphaproteobacteria bacterium
TTATGAGTGTCTTCTCTCTTCTTCGCAGCAGCGCCTTTTCCGGCAGCAGCATCCAAAATCTCAAATGCCAAACGCTCTTCCATAGTCTTTTCAGACCTAGCTCTTGCTGCATTGATTAACCATCTTATCGATAGAGCCTGCGCCCTACCAGGAGCAACTTCCGTTGGAACCTGATATGTTGCACCACCAACACGACGAGATCTAACCTCGAGCGTCGGTCTGACATTTGCCAATGCATCTGTGAATAACTCTAAACAGCTCTTGCCATTCTTCCCATGAATCCTGTCAAAAGCACCATACATGATTCTTTCTGACACTGATTTCTTTCCGTCATACATCAGACAGTTCATGAACTTGGTCACGACAATATCTCCGTACTTAGGATCTTTCAAAATTTCTCTTTTTTCCGCGGCTCTACGTCTTGCCATCTTTCAACCTCTTCCTACAAAATACCTATTTAGGCCTCTTGGCGCCATACTTGGATCGCGCTTGCTTCCTATTCTTAACACCCTGAGTGTCAAGCGTTCCTCTGATTATATGATATCTAACACCAGGCAAGTCCTTAACACGACCTCCTCTTATCATAACGACAGAGTGCTCCTGCAAGTTGTGCCCCTCTCCAGGAATGTATCCAGTGACTTCATATCCATTTGTTAAACGAATACGAGCAACCTTTCTCATAGCTGAGTTAGGCTTCTTAGGAGTCGTCGTGAAAACACGAGCACATACCCCTCTTTTTTGCGGACAAGCTTCCAGAGCAGGAACCTTGTTTCTATAGGCCCTAGGCTTTCTAGGGGACCTTATCAACTGATTAATTGTAGGCATTATTCCCTTTTCTAAATTTACAAATCTTCCAACTTTTAGCGCACAGCGCGCCAATTTATACTCCATTTTACTATCAGTCTTTTTTTTTGTCAAGCTGCATAACGTGCTTTAGCAAATTAAATTTCTGAAATTTCCTCAAAGACAACCAAAATCTAATCTGCTATAATCTAAGGAAGGGGAAAATTGAGAATCTATATATATATTGTGAGTGGCTCGAAACTAAACACAACACATCTGCGACAAGTTTTTGAGACTTTGAAAGAGTCATTCAATTTCAGCAAGACGAACACGGACAAGAAACTTGATCAAATTATATATGACTCATGCGTTCAAAGATTCAAATATACCCTAGAAATATCATGGAAACTCATGAAGAAGTATTTGCAAGTTGTTCGCGGAAAAACAGACATCGAGCTCAGTGTTAACAACATATTTCGGCTGATGGAAGGCTATGATTTCATCAAAAGTCATCTCGCTTGGCGTTCGTACTATGAAGCCAGGAACAACACATCACACGAGTATGACCTCGGAAAATCGCAAGAAATAATAAAAATACTGCCAAAGTTTATTGAGGATGTTGAAATTTTACTGGAAAAACTAGATATGGAGCTAGAATAAACAATGAGCATCCCAGGCGTCACAGAAACTCAAGAGAAAGAGATCGTTAACATACTGTCCTCATATTTCAATGATTTTAGTTTTTACTACTACGGCTCCCGCGTCAAAGGCAATTTCTGCAAAACCTCAGACCTAGACATCCTGATAAAAGGCGCAGAAAAAATGCCATACAGCACACTGTCCGAAATAAGAGACAGATTCGATAGAAGCGCACTTCCGTTCATCACAAGTCTCTATGATTATCACAGAATGGACAAAGAATTCTACAAAAGCATCAATGAAGACCTAATAAAAATCCCTTGCCATAACTAGAACCAACCGCAGTTTATTTTACCTGCACGTTATCTCTGATATACACCTCCATGTTTGCAAAGTATTCAGATAAATTTCTAACTACCTTTGCACACTCCGCACTAGTGTCTTGGACTTCCACCACGACAGGCCGAACAACTACACCAGGATTATAATTCATCAATGATCGAAGGAAGCCGCCAGACATAGAGAATCCTCTCTTCACGCCCTCAGCATACTCGAACACCGCCGTTCCAATGTTCTTCCCCGTGATACTCAATATAGAGGTATTTATAACATCAAAAAGCCTTGGCTTAACTATAGCAAAATCATCTGAAGGAGCCATTTGCATTGAAACCTCCTTGAAGCCATCAGCAAGTTCAGCAAATAACCCCATAATTGTGTTTTTCTTTAATATTGTCGGCCTATGCCAAAGACGAGAGTCTAAATTTATCACTTCCATTTGATTAATTTTATGTCGCACTGCCGCGCTCACCAACGCTACTCTTTTCGACAGATCATTTTGCAAATCGTCGATTGTGCATGGAGCAACATCATAGCTATCCAAAAAATCCTGAACAGTCGGCATATCAAGAGACCGAGAATATGCACGGAATTTCCCATACGTCTCCCTGGTAGATATCTTAAAGACCTTCAAATCTTCATCCCCATAATCGCAAAAAGCCCCGACGAAGCAAATTGGACTTTTCTTCTCTCGAACCTGTGAGGCACTTGCATTCATCTGCATCCCCGCAAATAACAAAACCAAACCTGAACATAAAATACGCGCAAACATAACATCCTCACACTATCACAACTTGTCTTTCTATACTCAGGATAGCCCAGAAAAGTTAAAAAACTGTTAATTGGATAAGGAATATTTGTATATTTTACGTATTCGCTAATAAAAACAGCGTTTTTAAGTGTCCTTCGTGAGATTTATTTTGTTTTCTTCGTTTTTTTGACTTTTGCTTTTCGGGGTTTTTTTATGAAAACCGGCTTAACAAAAACTTCATTTTCTATCTGCACAACTTCTTCATCAAACTCATACAACTTATCAAAATTACTCTTGTCGATTTCAGATTCTTTCAATATTTCATCTACCTCAAAAGCCTCTTCTTCATGCACAACAGGCTCTAGCATTGCGGATTTCCCCGCCTGACGAAGAAGGCTATGTCTTTGTTCTTGAGTGTATTTTGCAGCCTCTCCATTCTGCCTAGCAGAGCAAATCTTATAATCTCCGAAATATTGATTCATAAGTTTTGCAGCGTATATATCTCGTGCTTTTCCAGATTCTTTCCCCATAACGACAACGAACAGCCTCTTCGAATCTCCCGATTTGTTATATTTAGTCGCAGTCACAGCGAGATTAAACCCGGACGCACCAACATACCCAGTCTTCGCGCCATCAGCCCCCTTATACCAATGCAAGATCTTGCAGTGTGTGCCATGAGTTTCTTTTTTGTGAGTGAAAGACTTAAGCGCAAACAGGTTCCAATATTGAGGAAACCGCCTGTATACAGACATCAAAAGAGTTGCTATATCCTGAGCCGTTGACAGCTGCCGCGCATCTGGAAGACCGGATGGATTCGCAAAGTTCGTGTGCTTCATACCAATCGTCTTTGCCTTCCTATTCATAAGTGAGCAAAACTTATCAACACTCCCGCTCAAGCCCTCAGCAACAACAACTGCAACATCATTCGCAGATTTAACAAGGAGAGCC
>CAXNGE010000091.1:0-3447 GCA_964201935.1 Alphaproteobacteria bacterium
GGCAATTGTTTTTCCCGTTCCTGCTCTGCCTATCAAAATGTTAATATTACACTTTGAATTGCAAATGCCATTTATTGCAGCTTTTTGCTCACTTTTTAAATACGCATACGAATTTAGCACAGATGTTATCGTTTCCTGGCTGCAAATAACATGAGGATTGTCGTTTAAAATCTTTCTAAATTTAGCTAGAGTAGCTCTTTCAAGTCTTTGGTATTTGAGGCTTGTGTATAATTTTTCACCAGTTTCTGTTTCCCCGATATAGGCCCCGTTCTCCAGAATATCGGCAAGAATTTTTGGGGTTGGCCTTATGTTTTTGTCGATTTCATGAATTTCATTTAAGATGTCGTTCTCTGTGAAAACTGCTTCTCTTTCGCATATAGCACTGAGGATTTTGTCATTGTCTATAATTACTTCTGGCTTATAGAAAAAGCCTCCAATCACAAAAAATGTTGCTATCAGTAAAAACAACGTCCATTTACAAAAATTTTTCACAAAACTGAAGTGGCAGGAGTTGAATGTATATATTTAAAGTATAACAGCGCCTTTTGGTTCTGTCGATAAAAGAGTTCTCTTCATTATGAGATACGGAGGGTTTTTTACTCTCTTGAGGTGAGATAGAGATTAACACCTTTTAAGAAGTTTAACGCAAGATAGTGATTTGGCCTCTGCCATTCATTTTATCACAGCGTTTGGAGGCATATCAAAGATTTTTTGCGCCCATCTGATGATAACTCACAGCAATTCGCTTATTCTCGGGGCCATTAGGCCGAAGTGTTTATATAAATCACTTTGCGTACCAGATTCGCCAAATGAATCAACTCCAACGATGATATCGTTGCAATTCGTCTTGTATTTATAGAGGGGCATCGTTGAGCCGGCTTCTATTATGACCTTCCTGTCTTTCAGTATTGAGTTTTTATAATCATCATCCTGCTTGTCGAAGAGCTCGAAGCAAGGGGCGGAGACTATCCTTACGTCACACCTTCCCGCGAGAAGCTGTTTCAATTCCAGGGCGATTGATATTTCAGAACCCGAAGCAATGATCGTCAATTTCTCAAGATTGCAGCCATCATATGGCCGTAATTCATACATGCCTCTGTTGCACAAGTTCTCTGTGTTGTGAGTTTTTCTGGCATTTAATACGTTCTGCCTTGATAATATGAGAGCCGTTGGAGTTTCCACGCTCCTAATTGCTATTTGAATGCATTCAGCGACCTCGATATCGCAAGATGGGCGCATCACAAAGAGGTTAGGCACGGCTCTCAAAGAAGCGAGATGCTCTATCGGTTGATGTGTTGCTCCGTCCTCTCCAACGGCGATTGAATCATGAGTCAAAACAAAGATTGAGCCGATTTTCATGATGGCTGCGTTTCTTATAGCAGGTCTCATATAATCACTAAAAACCAAGAATGTTCCGCCGTGTGGAACGACCCCCTCTATGGCAAGTCCGTTTAAGATACAGCCCATGAGATGCTCTCTTATTCCGGCATGGATATAATTCCCAGAAAAATCGTCCTTCGTTATGATCTTGCTGGCTTTTGAAATGGAACAGGTCGATTCTGATAGATCCGCGGAAGTCCCCATGATATATTCGAATTTCTGTGAGAGCCTGGAAAAAACTTCCCCTGCCAATTGCCTCGTCGATCTAACGTCCTTTTTTTCGATGAAGTCTTTTTTGATTTTTTCTATTTCTTCGTCGAGCTCATTAAAATCAATTTTATTTTTTGCATAGATCTTCTGCGGGACTATTTCGACGGGAAAGGGAAGGCTGAAATGCTCTCTTGAAAACCCGAGACTTTCTCTGATGTCCAGGATGTCCTCGCTACTTAAAAACTTTCCGTGGCAGGCGCTCGTGCCCTCTTGCTTTGAATATTTTCCGATTATCGTCTTAAATGAGACGAAGGAAGGCTTTTCTGAAAGTTTTGCCTCTTCCAGAACCTTTTCTATTTCATTATAATCATGTCCATCTGACTCCAAGACATTAAAGCCATATGCTTTAAATCTAGCAAGGTTGTCCGTCGTGACATCTGAAGGTCGCCCATCAATGCAGACATTATTATTATCAAAAAGAACGATAAGATTGTCGAGATTCAAAGAGCTTGCAAAGGTCATTGCCTCATGAGACACTCCCTCCATAAGATCCCCGTCCCCAACGATCACAAAGACCTTACTGTTTATTTTTTTCTTCTTGAGGGCAATCGCAAATCCAACGGCTGTTGCTATTCCTTGACCCAAGGCGCCCGTTGTCATCTCTATGCCAAGGTCTCTGTTCAGCTCTGGGTGCCCCTGACACAGCCCCCCAAATTTTCTGAAGTTTTTGAGATCTTCAATAGTTATATGCGGGTTTCCCACAAGATATATCGATGAATAAAGCATCGCGCTCGCATGGCCTGCCGACAAAATTAACCTATCTCTCTCAGGATTCCCAGGCTCAAATTTCATGGATTTTTTGAGGAGCACGGCCAAGACATCCGCAAAGCCCAAGGGAGCTCCCTGATGCCCGGAATTAGCCTCATTCACCATGTCTATCGACAGGCATCTCACAGAATCTGCAAAAGTTTTATATTGATTGTTATTCATAAATCTCCTTGTAACCCTTGTGATTTTGACACACAAACACGCGGCTTGTCAAAACAAAACGACTCCGAAATTATCTCAAAGAGAAGGAATCGGGCAAGAAGTCTCTCTCTATTCCATCGAGCTTCGCACTTCTTAATAGGAGCAATTATGTGTGTGGTAATTTTAACACAAATTCGGATTTTGGCACTAGAGTAAGTTAAAAAAAGTCATAAAATTAACATTTGTCAGTTAGTATTATACCAGACGGTTACGTTTTTATTTTTTTAACAGGAGTTAAAATATGAATTTCAATAAACTTTTAATGGCAGGAATGATCGCTGCCACGGCTGCTGGCGCATATGCTGAGACAGCCACAACATCCCCTTGTGGAAATGGTGGCTTCTATATCGGCGTCAACGTCGGTGCCGCTTTCAGAACAGGCAAGATGAAGATCGATCAAGTAAAGATGGATGCAACGGTTAAGGCAAGATTGCAGGCATTCAAGGATGCTCTCGGCAAGCAACTCACCGCGATGAAAGATGCTCAGGCATACTTCACAGCAGACACAAATGCGAAAGCAACAGAGCTTGGTACTCAATTGCTCGCAACTTTGGCAGGATTTACCACAGCTGATGGTACGAACGGTGCAGTAACAGCTACCGTGCTTGGAACTGCATACAACCCAGGAGGAGGAACAACGGCCGGTTCCCTGAAAGCGATCCAGCTGTCAACCATGACCGACGATTATACGACGATCATAAAGACAATAATCAAATACCTGCCAAGGGCAGTTACTGGAGCAGCTCATTTTAGCGATCAGACTGCTAATGTATCGTTTGCCCCAGGAGGAGCCCAAGTTATTACAGCAGCTGTGTTAAAGCAGGTTGT
>CAXNGE010000092.1:0-3446 GCA_964201935.1 Alphaproteobacteria bacterium
AAGGATAGGACTTGTTCTATGGATGTTATCGTTGGTTGCACGCAAATGTTGCATTAGAAAGTCGGCCGTACATTCAAATCGCGGTACCTGGCTCATTTGCGGTAGACATCTTTAAAAAACACTTTATGCAATCCAATTCCAAAAGACCGTTTTTGTTTGAGTTTTGCCTGTAGATGTATTAAAATTTAGTATCTACGGAAGAATTTGATTATGCACGAGGAATTATGAGCTTACCACTAATGCCTAAAGCTACTGCCATTTGGTTGATTGAAAACACAGCACTAACTTTCACTCAGATAGCCGAGTTTTGTGGACTCCACATCCTCGAGGTCGAATCTCTTGCAAATGGAGATCTGGACACGACAATGGTCGGCTTCGATCCTATAATTTCTGCCCAATTAACAGTTGAAGAAATTCAAAGATGTGAAGCAAATCCAGAAGCAAAGTTGATGTTAAAAAACATCCAATATATCAAGGATGAGAAAAAGAGCAAAGGGAAATACACCCCACGATCAAAGAGACAAGACAAGCCCGATGCAATAGCTTGGCTCGTTAAATATTATCCTGATATTCCAGAGCAAGACATTTGCAATCTCGTTGGAACAACGAAGATCACAATCAGATCTATCAAAAACAAAACTCACAAGGATGCAGGATCAATAAAGCCAAGAAGCCCCGTGGCTCTTGGACTGTGCTCTGACGCAGAACTAGATTTTGTTACAGCAAAACTTTCAAGAGAATAAGAAAGGAATTAAAAATGGCAAAGATTACTTTTAAAACAGCAGGCACTGAAACAACGGTTGATGCAGCTGTTGGCGAGACTCTTCTGGAAACAGCCAAAAAAAATGGAGTGAAACTTTTCGGCGGCTGTGATGGAGCCGGAGTGTGCGGAACATGCCACGTATACATTGATCAGGATTTTATCGATAAAGTTAATGCCGCATCCATGGATGAAGAAGACCTCCTCGAAGTCTTGCCGAACGGGAAAATGAATTCCAGACTTGCATGTCAAGTTATTGTTAGCGAAAACCTCGACGGATTAATCGTTACGATTCCATAGCCTGAATTCATGCAACTGCGCCAATTGCCCCTTCCAATCGAATGGGCTTTTTCCTATAAGCCCTCGGACTTCGTTGTTAGCGATTGCAATAAGTATGCCTTCAATTGGCTCGAAAAATGGCCATTTAAAATTCATGAAAATTTCGTGTGTTTAGTTGGAGAAAGTGGCTCAGGAAAAACGCATCTCGCTAAAATTTGGGCCTCTAGACTTCATGCAGAATTTATCAACTGCGCAGATGAAATGTTCAATAAATGGCTTGATTTATCCTCCCATGATTCTGAACAGAAATATTTCGTTCTGGATGATGCGGACGCCGTTCTAGATGAAGTTTTGCTTTTTTATATTTATAATGCAATCAAAGAAAAAGATGCGTATCTGTTGTTAACTGCCAAAACTCCGCCATCAAAATGGAATCTTTCTCTCCAGGATGTTAAATCAAGAATCGCTACCGTGAATATTTTAAATATCCACAGGCCAGATGAAGCGGCGGTTAATTCGATTATAAAGAAGATGCTAGAACAAAGGGGCATCCTTGCTAAAGAAAATGTTGTTTCATATATAGCCAACACAATTGAAAGGTCGTATGAATCAATCAATTACTGGATCAACAAGATAGATCAAAATATCGATAAAGGTCAAAAAGCCTCTCTTCAAATCATCAAAGCGGTTTTAACTCACACTTAACGGCAAATAAACACGGATATAAAAAAAACAACAATAAGAGGGGCTGCCAAGAAGACCATGCTAAAGGCATCCGGTGGCGTTATGATCGCAGATAACACAACAATTCCCAGAACAATCTCTCTCCAAAGTTTCAGCAGAGTCTTCGCCCTGAGGATCAAAAGCCTATCAAGCGCAAAAACAACTATCGGCATCTGAAAGCTAATTCCAAATGAAATCAACATTATAACAATAAAAGAGATGTTCTCATTCATTTTTGGTAGAAACTCCGCGGATGCTGCCGAGGATTTGATGAGAGCCAACAAAACATTTGGAATCACGAGATAGAAAGCAAATGTGGCGCCAAGAATGAATAATAACGGCGATATCACCATGATCCTCTTAGCAATCAGTGACTCCTTAGGTTTCAGTCCAGAGTTTATAAAATCCCAAATTTGCTTCATGATGTAAGGAAAGCTAGCAAAAAGCCCAGAATAAAAAGCCAGCCTCAAATGAGTTGTGAAAACTTCTGTGACGGAAGTGAAAATAATCTTCTCTTTAAGTCCAGAGGATTTTAGGGCAATGAAAAGCGGAGTTGAAACAAAGCCAAATATCTCTTCAACAAAAACATAGCAGACAATGGTAAGTAACAAAACACAGAAGGCTGAATTAACTAAAACGCTCCTGAACTCTATTAGATGTTGAATCAAAGGTTTCGGATTGTCATTCATCGCTTGCCACAATGACAGAAGTTTTTTCATAGAAGGCTTCTTTTACAGGAATGCCAAAAGAGGAAATGAAAAGCAAACCTGTGATGACTAAAAACATGCAGGAAATCCAGAGAAACTTAACGATCACTTGCTCTTAATCTCTGCGATGATTTTCGATATAACTGGCTCTCTGTTTTCAGCCAAGATTAAGTTTATCAATTCATCATCAAGCGTGTGAAAAATTTTCGGCAGAACTTTTGTGATTTCCTCTTCATAGAAACCCGATAAGACGTAATTTGAAACTTCCTCTTTCAGCAGCGGCCTGCCAACTCCTATTCTGACTCTCCAATAATTCTTTCCAATAGCTCTATCGATATCACGAAGGCCGTTGTGCCCCCCGTGACCTCCTGCAAACTTTATCTTCAAATCTCCTGGAGCTAGCTCTATATCGTCATGTATTACAAATATATTTTCAGGTGGGATTTTATAGAAGGACGCCATAGAGATAACCGCATTTCCAGAATTATTCATAAAAGTCTGCGGTTTTTGTAATATGAACTTCTCGCTATCTATTGTCTTTTCAGAATAAAGCGAACTGAACTTTGGTTTGAATTCGGGAAATCCAAGATCATATGCAAAATGATCAACAAACAAAAAACCAACGTTATGCCTTGTGTAGGCGTACGCTAATCCAGGATTTCCCAATCCAACAATTAAAAACATTCGTCCTTAATATTTATGATGCAGCTGCTTCAGATTCGGCCTCGGTTGAGGTTGATTCTTCAGCCGCGCCCGTTCTTGGAGCCACAATAGTCGCAATTATATGATCTCTGTCTGGATGAGATGGCTCAACTCCTGCAGGAAGATCGACTTGATCAAGAGTGAAGCTGTATCCGAGATCCTTTCCTGACATATCGATTAAGATTTTTTCAGGGATAGAATCAGCAGGGCAGAGGCATTCTAATGTGTGAACGACGAAGTTGACGACGCCACCCTTTTTCATGCCAGGAGATTTG
>CAXNGE010000093.1:0-3353 GCA_964201935.1 Alphaproteobacteria bacterium
CTTTGAAATTGTTTTTAAAAATTTATAAATTTCTTGCCAGGCTCTTTCATTTATGTCATACTTCATACGTGGTATTCGTCTCTTTACTTCGAAATAATAAACTTATACCACACTTCCTTCCGGTTTTCAATTCTTACTCACGAGACCTATTAAAATATCTGTGTCATAATATTGACATTTTTTAAAATAATATTTTGTTAGGAGATTGAATTTATGAACAAAACATCTTTTTTAATAGTCGCATCAATCATGACGCAATTGATTGCATTTAGCGTGATGGCAACAGAGAAGCAAGGCCTTCGGTGGGCGCTTGAGGAAGAGCAAGAGTTGATGTCCTGTGTCAGCACATTCAAAGACAACAATCGAGAAGTGCAATGGGATGAGATTGCGCAAAAATTGGAAAGAACCGCTTTTGCTGCCAAAAACCGTTATTTTGTATTAAATCAGAAAAATAAAGGCAAAATTGGGCGCCTGAGCGATTCACCAATAGATTCTACGTTGTTGTGTCAGTGCATTGCAACAGCAACTGGTCAGCCTAACGAAAAGAATGGTTATTGGGAAAAAGTAGCGCGAGTATTTAATAGCGCAGAGTCTAGGCAAGGAAGCAAAAAACTTGAAGCAGTTACCTTGCAAAAGTCTTTTAGTCAAAAGAAAAAGAAGGACAAACTGAGTTTGTTAGCAGAAGTATGTGTTCAAAACCCAACTGCATACCAAAATTTTTTAGCAGGAAGTAATGCCGCTGCTACTATTATGACATCAGAATACAATAAAAAAGTAGATAATCACAACAAAGGGCTTCCTACGGGCATTTTATTGATCAAATTTGAAGCAACAATATCTAATTTATATAAAGACAACAAAGAAATAATTAATGCTACAATTTTAAGGATTGAAGACGAAACCAAGTCAGCCGTGATCGCGATACAAAGAGTGAACGATTTTCAAGAGAGGGAATAAAAGTAATCGACACAATAACTCAAACGTCATCCCTCCTCATTGTCCAAGCAGCCCCGACGCCTCATCGTGAGAGCCACACAAACGCCCACAATCTCAAAGAACCCCAACTGTTATTTTTGTCGTATACTCTTCTCTCAAGCGCCTGTCAACTTCATTGAGTGTAAAAATGGGGCCCCCTAAAAAAAGAAGGGGGGGATCCGTTGAAAATCAAGAAGTTTTAGGAATAAGTAGTGCAACTTATTACAGAAGAAAATCTTTTTTCAAAACCCTTATATCATATGTAAATCACCAAAACCCCATGAGTAACCAAAGTTTGGGGAGGTTATTTACAATCTCATCTTGCAAGCGAGAAACGAAAGCCCAACCTATGGAAAGTTCAAAATAAAGATAGCTGTTTTTTAATAGATTCACGATAGGAGTTAGCAATACACCTGATTTCAGCTGGAACATCTGCAACTGAAATTGATTTTATATAGAGCACCTTCCTCCTGGATTTTTGTCCCTGCTTTATCATAATTTTCGACTTAGCTATTCTAAATAATGATGAAATGAATTTCATTAAAGCCTCGTTGGCCTCGTTGTTTGTCGGTCTCGAATGAACGGAAATTTTAAGGGAAAGCCTCCCGAATTCATCCTGAAAGATACCGTTAACCGCCTCCCTTTCAGAGCCAGGAGTCAGATATACGGAAAACTCCAACCCATCATTAACCTCTCTAAAAATTTCACTTAACATTGGAGATAACTTCCTTAACCTTGCAGGCCAAATCCTTCAGAGTAAATGGCTTCTGCAGAAAATGGATGTTGGAATTTTTATCGAGATCTTTGCGGAATGTGTCCTCCGTGTATCCTGAAATAAAGATGGTCTTGAGATTTTTGATTGATTCTCTAAGTAGTCTATTTAATGTTGGGCCATCCATTTTAGGCATCACAACATCAGTGATCAAAAGATCAAATTTTTCAGAGGAGGCTATTTTAATTGCCTCCTCTCCAGAGCAAGCCTCAAGAACCTTATATCCCTTATCTCTCAACGCCCTGGCCGAAAACATGCGAACAGCGTCCTCATCTTCAACGAGAAGAATAATTTCTGTTCCACTCAGATCCCTGGATACCTGCTCCTGATTTGATATTTGAACTGTATCGTTACCGGTATATCTCGGCAGGAATATCTCAAAGTTGGTGCCACTACCAATCTCACTAATGACATTAATAAATCCTCCTGTTTGCTTGACTATACCATAAACGGTTGATAGGCCTAGTCCTGTTCCTGAGGCAGATGAATTTTTAACAGATTGATTTTTTTTTGAGAAGAATGGTTCAAAAATGCTCTCCATTATGTCACTTTCAATCCCGCATCCTGTATCGATAACCTCTATCAAAACATAATCCCCTGGATGAGCAACATCATAAATGCATTTGAACTCTTTTTCAGCAAAAAAATTCTTTGTCTTGATGGTGAGTTTGCCTCCAGGCCCCATTGCATCCCTGGCATTAACCGCTAGGTTTATGATAACCTGTTCGAGTTGACTATTGTCCACCTTAATAGGCCAAATATCTCTACCATGAATCATTTGGAACTCTATGTTGGATCCGATTAGTCTCTTCAAAAGCGATGAAAGCTCCGCCAA
This sequence comes from Alphaproteobacteria bacterium, assembly GCA_964201935.1. GTDB lineage: Bacteria > Pseudomonadota > Alphaproteobacteria > RUG11792 > RUG11792 > CAXNGE01. Next base: position 2,583 of record CAXNGE010000093.1, read on the forward strand.
GATTTCCGTCACAGAGACAACCTTAGGCTTGAGGGTCTGTTGCCTAGAAAAAGCGAGGAGCTGGCGAACTAAGTTAGCGGCTCTCCCAGCATTTTGCTTGATCTGCACAACATCTCCATATGAAGGATCATTTTGTGTGTGCCTTTGAAGAAGGAGATCGCAGAACCCAATCATCGCAGTCAATAGATTGTTGAAATCATGAGCAATTCCACCAGCAAGTTGTCCAACAGCCTGCATCTTTTGAGATTGAATGAATTGTTGTTCCAGGATCTTTTGACCGGAAATATCAAAAAACTGAATTAAAAGCAGCTTTTCATTCAGGTTCTTAGTGGAGCTTTTTGCTTCTATGCGATTGATATAGGCCATCGCGACAACACTTCCTCCAACGAATTTTATCTCGACAGGAGTTAGGTTCTCCTTGGAACTAAAGACCTTTCTCAGGTGCTCAGTTAGAGTTTCTTTCGTGGCTGGATTATTAACAAAATCTAATATATTCGAGCCCGGCTTCATTAGTTTGTTTTTGTCGAGAATTAGTTTGTCCTGAATCATTGCTGCGAATGCTGGGTTAAGCGCCCTAATTTCTCCATCAATCGTTGTGATAACAGACGGCACGGGAGCTGAGATGAAGGCTCCTTGAGCTAGGAATTCATTGTCTTCCGTTTCGTTTTCCTGAACTTTTGATTCCAATTTGCAAATAACCCATGGTTGCTGCGAGGACAAGGAGGAAACAGCGGATTTTATCAGAATCGCTCGAAATTCGCTAGAAAATCT
>CAXNGE010000094.1:0-3310 GCA_964201935.1 Alphaproteobacteria bacterium
GAATTTGATTGAAAGATTCTTCAATAAAATCAAGTGGTTTAGAAGAATATTCTCTAGATTCGATAAAACAGCAATATCTTATATTTCCCATTTACAATTTGTCAGTTCTTTGATTTTGCTCAAGTGATTTTTTACTCACGAGACCTAATGATAGCCCTGTTAAGATTATTGTTTTCATAGCAAATCTCCAAAAAACGAGTGAATTACACCCAAGAGGCAGTGTATGCGATCAAACGTCTCTTTTCAAGTGTTTTTTCACGCAGTCATAATTGGAATCAAAACGAAGACAAACTATTTTATTGTTTCGCAATTTTACTGCTACTACTCCCTCTTGCTTGTCTTCATTTGCCGGGCACGTAATCACTGACAGATCTTCTTCTCGCATTAACTAACCAATTTATTCTTCATCGGTAAAAGATTCTTGTTGGTCAGACTCGAAAACTGTAAACAGGTTTTCCATGGCAACCAAGTTTTGTTTTTCTTTAGGACTCAGGGATTCATAAAACTCGTCTACTTCTTGCTCAATAGAAAACACCTGTTGCTCAGACTCGGAAACTGTAAACAGGTTCTCCAAGGCAACCAAACTTTGTTTTTCTTTTGGACTCAGGGATTCATAAAACTCGTCTACTTCTTGCTCAGTTGCAGTAACGGTTGCCGCGAATCCAGATAAGCCAAAAATGGCAGCCATAATAATTTTATTTATAACTTTCATGATCATTTCTCCACAAAAAGATAATTTTATTGCTTTTTGTGAATATGGTAACGTAGCATTTGGCAAAAGACAACAAAGAAAACACAGGATTGAGTACTTATGAGGTCTTGTGCGACTTTGAAAGGTTTGTCGGCTGTTTGAAGTGCGCATTTTTAGTTTTTCATAAATTTTTGCCTCTTGTCAAAGCGTTTTTACGCCCATTTGAGTCTTTTATGAATTTCTCCTGGAAAAAACAACATAATTTAAAAAACCTTGTAAAATGAAGCTTGCTGCAACTTTGTCTATATATTGTTTCTTTTTGGCATGAGTCATCTCTGCTTCGACTAGAGCTCGTGTCGCTGCAACTGAGCTGTATCTTTCGTCCCAGAAGACTATTATTATATCCTTCGCTAGTTCATCTAATTTTTCTGTGAATTTTTTGACTTTTTCGTGTTGTTTGCCAGAGCTTCCTCCGGCCAAGGATTGTGGAGCTCCAACGACGATAACTCCGACTTTATTTTCTTCGATAATTTTTAGAAGTTTTGGAAACACACCGTGACTATCGAGGACAACGAGAGGAGAGGCGATATTCCAACCTATGTCGGATAAAGCCACTCCAATTCGTTTGTCTCCATAATCCAAACAGAGAGCCCTGCTCTTTCCTATGCATTCGAAAGAGCAGCACCCAATATTATCTTGAATTATCACAACTCAAGCAGCGAAACTTGTTTTGCTTTCTCTGCGGCTTCATCAGCCGCCAATTGAGCAAGCTTAGCCTCAACCTTCCATTCTCTCACGACTCCGCCTGTTCCCGCCGGCATCAGTCTTCCGACTATGACGTTCTCCTTCAAGCCAACGAGATAGTCCACCTTGCCATAAATTGCTGCTTCAGTTAAAACCCTTGTCGTCTCTTGGAATGACGCCGCAGAAATGAAAGATTTCGTGTGCAGAGAAGCCCTAGTTATTCCTTGAAGAACAGGAGCAACATTAACTGGTCTCTTCCCTTCCTTTAACAACTCTCCATTAATCTCTGCAAGGTCTTCTTTGTCAAGTTCATCTCCGGCTATAAATGTTGAATCTCCAGCATCTGTTATTTCCCGTTTCTGCAACATTTGCTTCACGATAATTTCAATGTGCTTATCGCTGATAGGGACCCCCTGCAACCTATAAACTTGTTGAACTTCGTTAACAAGATACGTCGCCATTTCCTCAACACCAAGGATTCTTAGAACATCCTGCAGGACAACATTTCCATCAACGAGCAGATCTCCTCTCTTGACATAATCCCCCTCATGGATAACTATTGATCGGCCCTTCGGAATCAAATATTCAAACTGATCGGCCTTCTTCCCATCTTCTGGTTTTATGATCAATCTTCTCTTGAATTTGTGATCCTTCCCGAACTCAATTTTGCCATCAATATCAGAAATAATCGCTGGATCTTTTGGCAACCTCGCTTCGAACAACTCCGAAATTCTTGGCAGACCGCCCGTGATGTCTCGGGTCTTTATGACATCTTTCGGAATTCTTGCTATAATATCACCGGCAAAAATTTTCGAGCCATTATCGATATTGATGATAGTGTCGATAGAGAGGAAGTATCTAACCTCTGTCTTGTTCGATGACTTAACAACATTCCCATTTTTATCTCTTATTTCTATCACAGGCTTGTAATTTGTTGTTCCAGAAGTTTGCTTCCAATCGACAACAACCTTGCTAGAAATTCCTGTGGCTTCGTCGATAATTTCTCTGAGAGATTGTCCTTCGACAAGATCAACGAAGTGTGCCACACCTTCTGCCTCGCAAACGACAGGAATCGTATATGGATCCCATTCTGCAATGACCTGTCCAATCTTAACAGCCTCTCCCGCAGCGATTTTTAATTTTGCTCCATATGGAACCTTGTGAGACATTCTCTCTCTGCCATTGGCATCAACAAGGCAAACCTCAGCCTTTCTTGAAAGAACGACGTTGTCTCCAGAGCTGTTTACAGCAGAATTCATGTTCTTGAACAGAATCTGGGCATTCATTGATGCTTCGATATTAGATTGTTCTGCACTCTTCTGAGCAGCTCCACCAATATGGAACGTACGCATAGTAAGCTGAGTTCCAGGCTCACCAATTGACTGTGCAGCGATAACACCAACTGCCTCTCCGACACTGACGATAGTTCCTCTTGCTAGATCCCTGCCATAGCATTTCGTGCAAATGCCGCGACGACTGCCGCAAGTTACGGCTGATCTAACCCAAACTTCATCAACTCCGGCGTCTATGATTTCGTTTGTTTTATATTCATCGATAAACTGATTTTTAACGACAATAACAGATCCTGTGTTAGGATTGACAACATCATTGGCAGCAAATCTGCCAAGTATTCTTTCCTTCAAAGACACAACAACGTTTGAGCCGTCGAAGATAGGCTTCATTAACAAACCTTTTTCCGTGCCGCAATCGATCTCTGTGACAACGCAATCATTCGCAACGTCAACCAATCTTCTCGTTAGGTATCCAGAGTTTGCAGTTTTAAGCGCCGTATCAGTCAAACCTTTACGGCTACCGTGTGTTGACATGAAGTATTCCAAAACCGTCAAACCTTCTTTGAAGTTCGAGATAATAGGA
>CAXNGE010000095.1:0-3289 GCA_964201935.1 Alphaproteobacteria bacterium
AGGACTATCTTTGAAGCAATTCTGATGGTCGTGCTTGTTGTGCTAGTGTTTTTGAGATCCTTCAGAGCGGCGCTCGTCCCTCTCATAACCGTTCCTATCTCACTTATAGGAGCCATGTTCATTATGTATCTATGCGGATTCACAATCAACATGATGACGCTCATGAGCATGGTGCTTGCAATCGGCCTCGTTGTCGATGATGCTATCGTCATCCTTGAAAATGTCTATAAATACATCGAAAAAGGATACAGTCCTATCAAGGCATCAATAGAAGGCACAAAGGAAGTCAGCTTTGCCGTCGTTGCAATGACCTTGACCCTATGCGCCGTCTATGCTCCTGTGGCTCTCGCCAAAGGATTCACAGGAATGGTCATGAAGGAATTCTCAATAACCTTGGCAGGAGCTGTTCTTCTGTCAGGATTCATTGCGTTGACCTTGTCCCCGATGATGTGTTCCAGGACATTGGTTTCAGAAAAAAAACCTGGTGGATTCTGGAATAACAATCGCACCGTCCTTCTTGTTAAGGAGTTTATATCAAAATTTGATACTGCAGATTTAATTAAGAAGACAGAACTCAAATACGCGGAGCTTCTCGATAAAGCTCTCGAGAAAAGAAGAGCAGTTTCTATTTTCGCCCTCGCATTTTCTGCCTTTGGATATTTTGTCTACACATTTATGCCGAGCGAACAAATTCCATATCAAGACAGAAACATGTTCTCTTTCGATGGACACTCTCCTCAAACAGCAACGATGAAATTTACTCAAAGATATGTTGAGGCAATAGATAAACTCATCGGAGAAATGCCAGAGGTCGAGTCGAGGGAATATGTTATAACAAACCCAACCTTCAAAGGAATCGTTCTATTGAAAGACAGATGCGGGAAATCCTCTGATGAAATGGTCAAGGAAATTACTGAAAAAGGAGCAGCAGTAGCAGGAATCGACATCAAGTTCAGCTCTGGAAGCAGAGGAGGCAACGACGACAGCTCCAAGATTGTCACGTTTGTTGTGAGAGGAAACAAATCTCACAGAGAATTGCGCGAAATCTCCAGTAACCTAACGAGCGAAATGAAAGCAACAGGGATGTTTCAAGGAATCCGGGGAACATCAACGAATGAAGCCGAAGATTATACAATTGAAATCCTGAGGGATAAGGCATCTTCCTTCAATATAGAACCTAAAACAATTGCCGACACGATAAGCGGCCTCATGCAAGGAGCGATACCTTGCCGATTTAAAAAAGACGGCAAGATATATGACGTCAGAGTAGAAATCGAAGAAGCGTCCAAGACATCTCCTGAACAATTAAACAATATTTATGTTAAGGCGTTTGGAGAAAGGGGAGAGGAAAACATCGTCTCCTTGGCGGAGTTAATTAACGTATATGCAAAATCTGGACCTGTGTCTATCGAGAGATATCAAAGAACCAGATGTCACAATGTCATGGGAATCTTGAATGGAAATGCTTCGCTTGGGGAGTCGATCGAAACGATAAGAACTCTCTCTAAGAAAGTTCTGCCAGAAGATGTTTTTATAGACTTCATTGGAGAAACAAAAAAATTCCTGACGGAATCTAATGCAATGATTTTGGTTTTCTTCTTGGCTTTGGCATTTATATATCTTGTTATGGCCGCGCAATTCGAAAGCTGGAGAGATCCATTCATTATAATGCTGACCGTTCCTCTCGCCCTTGTTGGAGGAGTTTTAACACTCGTCTGCCTGAAGGGAGGCACAATTAATATATTTTCAAACATAGGATTCCTGACGTTGATAGGACTCATAACAAAGCATGGAATTCTCATTGTCGATTTTGCCAATAAACTGGTGGAGAAAGGCAAGTCTCCACGGGAGGCCGTCAAAGAAGCTGCAAGCCAAAGATTGAGACCAATTCTGATGACTACATTTGCAATGGTTCTGGGGGCCGCGCCTCTTGCCTTTGCGAGTGGAGCTGGATGTGAAATACGAATTCCTATGGGGGCGGTCATCGTCGGAGGAATGACTATTGGAACATTGTTCACTATCTTTATAGTTCCGGTTTTTTACACATATATTGCAGGCAGAAAAAAGAAACTGCAATTTGATTAGTTTCTGTTATGAGTATTTAAACTCATGGACTGCTGTTAGAAAGATAAAAACATAGTGAGGAGAGCTTAAAACCTCCTCACAAAACTTTTGATCATTAATATTTTTAGAAAAATTCATCTATATGTTCAAGCTCAGATAGACTTGATTTCGTGCGATTTTTTGATATAATGTTAATTATGGCGTCTCGTCAAAACTTTGTGGTCGTTGCCTCGTGATCTTTGAAAAAAAATCTCTTATAGACGAGCTGATTTTCAATCCGCAAGAATTTTCCTTCGTTAAGGCTGTTGATGTTGCCGTTGCATCTCAAAATATAAAGCTAACAGACATTTCAAAATCTGTCATGCAAAACTTTGAGATAAAAAGCAAGATGAACTTTCAATCGAAATTTGCTGAGGTTCACGCTGTCGAGGGGGTTTTGGATAAAGCAGTTGAATTGTATACAAATGTTCAAGGTATTGCAGGAATAGAGGGGGCGCTTCCTGATTGCTATGTTGAGGATTATATAATTGGCAACAGGGAGTATCAATCCGCAGTCTTGGATTTTTTTGACATATTTAATGGTCGCATCTTATCACTTCGCTATCTTTTCATGAAGAGGCACGATGTTCCTAATTTTTCTCTGCCAATTGAAAAGTCCTTAATTGGAAACGTAATATTTAGCTTGTCCGGCTTTGGCCGTCAAAATAGCAACAAGTTTGAAGAACATCTGATTCCAGAGCAGTTCAAAATATCTTGTCAAAGCTTATTTTGGAAGAGCACGAGATCTGCAGAAGGGCTGAGGTGCATGCTTTCTAGTTTTTTTGATGTTCCTGTTAATATCGAGCAATTTTCTGGAAGGTTTGTTCAGGCAGAAGAGGTTGATGTAACTAGGATTGGAAAACTCAAAGGGGTCTTCAATAGCTTGGGCGAAAACATTTTTCTTGGAAGTAAAACATGGGATGAAATGCGCGGCATTGATGTTATTATTGGCCCTTTATCATATGACAAATATACGTCTTTTTTGTCAAAAATATCAAGTCTAGATCAAATGGTTTCACCTATGCAAAAAATGAAAGAAATAATAAAGATGTATGTTTCAAGCGAAATAGACGTTAAAATCCATGTGCACCTTGATAAATGTGATGTTGGTCAAACCCTTTTGAACGGTGTTAAACGTTTGAATAAAGACGCGTTTGTGTCTGGTTCCCATGAATTAAAGGACACT
>CAXNGE010000096.1:0-3257 GCA_964201935.1 Alphaproteobacteria bacterium
AGGGAATGTGTTTTTTGTAATCTATGGTCTCTTCTTCGAAGGCGAATCTGCCAACTTCTCCTTCAAAAACAGAATCAACAGCAGCAAGAATATGAGGTAAGGATCTGTAACAAACATTTAGATAAACCGTCTTAAATTGTTTGCCTAATGCCTTTAAAGTTTGTTTGCAATTCTTATAGAATTCGACGAAGAGTTTATGATTTGCTCCTTGAAATCTATAGATCGATTGCTTAATATCTCCAACGACAAATATCGTGTTACTCGAGTGTTCGTCCGTGAAAACTTCTTCACTAAAAAGTTGGACGAGTTTCCATTGGATTGAGCTGAGGTCTTGTGCCTCGTCTATCATGATGCTTTTTATTTGCCTGCAGACTTTTGAGATAACAAAATTTTTGGCGCAGCTTTTGGTTAGCAAGAATTCAGTTTTTATCAGAACGTCAGAAAAATCCACGGCATTTTGTTGAAGCTTAAGTCTTTGATATTCACCGAATATCACCTTGGCAACAAACAAAAACCCGACCGTTTTTTTAATGACGAGCTCTCTCTTTTTGTTCATTGAATTTTCATGAACTATATCCGCTAATTCCAAGAGGCCAGCAACCTTTGGCAATTTTTTTCTGATAGTCCCTGTTTTTGTCAGAAAATTTTCCGTGTGATTATTATTGCCAAATGCTTTTAATGCGAGTTCTTCTTGCTGCCAGGTTAATGGTATTGGATCTCTTAATTTAAAAATATTCTCAAGGTGGATTCTATATTCTTCGATGTTTTTATTTAATGTGAAAAATCGGTTAAATCTCCCGGCTTCGGAATATATTTTATTCACGAAGCTTTCGAATGAATTGAGAGACATCAAGTTCGCAATTGTGCTCAACAAATCTTCTGGTATGGTTTTCAAAGAATTTTCCTTGGCTATATCGAGGAGTCTCAGAGCTTCATTTTCATCAAGAATTTCGAAGTTCGGATTAAGTCCAGCCTCCATTGGGAATTTTTGCAATAAACTTTGGCAGAAGGAATGAATTGTTAGGATCTTTAAATTCTGCAAGTTGTCTTGAAATTTAATAAATAAATTTTCTGCTTTTTTAATGTCCTTTTCTGAAGGCCAATCAATCCCTAGAGTTTCTCTCAGATACGTTTCTGTGTAATTGTCTTCGTTTAGGTATAATTTTGCGAGAATATCTGAGATCCTCGATTGCATCTCAAAAACAGCAGCATTTGTGAAGGTCAAACATAGGATAGATTGAGGTTGGAGACCAAAAAACAAGGATTTGACATATCTATCAACCAAAATCTTTGTCTTTCCAGATCCAGCTGAAGCAAAAACAAAACAACTTGAAAAAACATCAGTTGCATCATAGAACTCTTTTTGATAAGACATCGAGATCGAAAGGAAAGGGTGGTGCCCAGAGCCGGGATTGAACCAGCGACACATAGATTTTCAGTCTATTGCTCTACCAACTGAGCTATCTGGGCAACTATCATTATGTGTCTATCCTACTATAATTCGATGTCTTTGTCTAGATAGTTTTTTATGTTTGCTAGAAGGTTTGTTTCTTAACCAATCTGTGAATGCCAAAGATTAAAATATATTCCAGATTTCTCCAGAAGTTCCCTATGGCTACCAGATTCGATGATACATCCATTGTCAAGGACATATATGACGTCAGCATTAACGATACTCGAGAGCCTGTGCGCAACAATGATAGTCGTTCTGTTTTTCATGAGTTCATCCAGCGCGATTTGCACAGATTTTTCAGAGCTGCTATCCAATGAGGAAGTTGCTTCGTCGAGCAACAGAATAGGCGCATTTTTCAGCATAGCCCTGGCGATAGAGATTCTCTGTCTCTGTCCGCCCGATATTCTAATTCCATTCTCTCCAACTATCGTGTCATATCCATTTGGAGATTTTAAAATAAACTCATGAGCTAAGGCCAGTTTCGCCGCCTCTATGACTTCCTCTCGACTCGCATTAACGTTCCCATATGCAATGTTTTCATAAAAAGACACATCGAATAATATATTTTCCTGAGTCACGATTGCGATTTTACTTCTTAAATTTTCGAGGTCGATTTCTCTTATGTCGATCCCGTTAATTAAGATGTCTCCCGACACAGCCTCATAAAATCTTGGGATGAGATTGATAATCGTGCTCTTTCCAGCGCCGCTTTTCCCGACGAAAGCTATGGTCTGACCTTTTTGAACCTTAAAAGAAACGTTATCTAAAATTCTTCTATCGCTATTATAAAAGAAGGACACGTCTTTAAATTCAATCATCTCAACAGAATTTTCGATAGAGACTGGTTTTTCTGAATTCCTTATTGCAGGATTGGTATCGAGTATTTCAAAGACTCTTTTTGCGGCGGCTAAGCCTTCTTGAACATTAGTGCCGAGCTGAGTCAGTCTCCTCAGAGGCTCATATGAAATTAGAAGAGCTCCCAAAAACGAAATCAAATCCCCGGCGGTTTTGTTATCGCTCATAACCTGCAGTCCGCCATATAATAACACACTTATAATAGCCAATCCTCCAATGCATTCTGAGATTGGGTGCAAAATAGCCTTAATTCTTGCCGACTTTACAATGAGCTTCAATAAATTTTTTATTTGAATCCTTATTCTTGAGGTCTCTTGCTCCTCCGCCCCATAGGCCTTAACTATTCGAATTCCTTGAAAAATTTGGGTTAAGTATCCAGAGAAAGAGCCGAGGCTATCCTGAGTCTTCGTCGTCACCTGCTTCATCTTCTTACCCAAAATCACAATTGGAATAACTGCAGTTGGAAATATGACGAATGCAAAAATTGCCAAAGTTGAATCCCTATAAAACATCACTCCCGACAGGAAGGCGAAGGTTAAAAGATCTTTCCCGAGAACGATGAGAGTTGTTGAGACAGTGTTCCTCATAAGGGTCACATCATTTGAAAATCTCGAGAGCAGATCTCCGCTGTGATGTTCATTAAAAAACCTCAGGTCGCATTTTAGAAGATGCCTAAACAACCTCTCTTGAATATCAAATATTATCTTCTGTCCAACATACATCAAAATTGCAGCCTCCCCATATGAAGCGGCCCCCTTAATCAAGAAGGATAGGAATATGCAAATGCAGAAGAAGACCAAATCCGCTTTGTCTTTGCTCTCAAATATAAAGTCAAAAGCCGGCTTTAAAAAATATGGAAAAGCAGCGGTGGCTGCGGCTGCGACTAACATACACAGAGAAGCCCAAAATAACTGGCGCCTGTATTTTTTAACGTGTTCCTTTAGGAGTC
>CAXNGE010000097.1:0-3230 GCA_964201935.1 Alphaproteobacteria bacterium
TCCGCCATCTTGCGTCTCAGTTTGCAAATAAACACATCGACTATTTTGAGTTCCGGTTCATCAAGTCCGCCGTATATGTGATTTAAGAAGGTTTCCTTGGCAAGCACGGCTCCTTTTTTGAGGGCGAGGAGCTCTAGAATAGCATACTCCTTGCTTGTTAGGTTCATTTCATTGCCATAGATTCGGACGCATCTCTGTTTGATATCAACCTCGAGAGGGCCAACACTGATAATCGAAGAGAAATGGCCTGAAGTTCTTCTGACGATCGCATAGATTCTTGCCAATAATTCAATTTTGCTGAATGGTTTTGTGAGATAGTCGTCGGCTCCAAGGGTGAGACATTTCACCTTGTCTTCCGTTGAAGAGAGGCCTGAGAGCACTATAATTGGAGTGCTGTTTTTTATCGCTCTTATTCGTGAGAGAACTTCAAAGCCGTCTATGTCCGGGAGCATCAGATCCAAAATAATCGTTTCGTAATCATATAATTTTATCATTTCAAGAGCGTCTGAGCCAGTTTCCGCTAAGTGACAGACGAATCCATCAGATGCGCACGCTGATTCTATCCTCTTTGATATTCCAACTTCATCTTCAACAACAAGTAAACGCATAACTTCTCCCCGCATGCATATCCATACCCCATATAAAAATTGTAACAAACTATTTTAAATTTTGAAACACTTCATTATAAAAAAATCTTTTTTGAGTCGATTTTCTGGAAAAGCTGTCTTTTGAAAAAGCTTTTAGTGTATAATTATCCAAGCGCTAATATCACTTTTTATTAATTACAGAATATGTTGCATCGAATATTGATAACCTTCCTGATCCTTTGTATGAGCTCTGCCAATGCCTTGAAAATTGAAATAAACAAGGGAGATTTTCGGCCAGATCCCCTCGCCACCGTGCCTTTCTATGGTGAAGATGGTCAAGACTCTGATCTTGGAATAGCAATTAGCGAAATTATCAACAACGATCTGGTATTATCGGGCCTGTTTATACCAATTGATAGCTCTATGTTTTTGGAGACAAAAGAGACCCTGTGCAAATTTGGGCCTAACATAAAGAACTGGAATGTTTTGAATGCAAGATTCCTGGTTTATGGCAAGATAACAAAGAATTCTGATAGTTTCTCTGTCACATTTAACCTTGTTGATGTTGTGACTGGGCAAAAGATGTTATCTCTAAAGATCGATGGAACGATTGCCAAGATGCGGAAAGTTGCTCATATTATCGCAGATTATATTTACGAAAGAATAACAAACGAAAAGGGATATTTCAACACTAATATAGTTTATGTTGAGACCTCTTATAACAAGGTTTCTTCAAAGAGAAGGACGAGGCTCGTTAAAATTGATCAGGACGGATTCAATCCGAGAAACCTCACGGATGGATCGGAACTTGTTCTCACTCCAAGATATGCCAACGATGGGAAAATGATGGCTTTTATTTCATATAGAGACAAGGCCGTTGATGCTCTCGGAAAGTCTGCGCATATTTATATTTTGGATTCTGCAACGGGACAGAAGAGGCTTATGATAAGCGATAGCTTGATGAAGGAGCTTCTAAAGAAAAACCATGGGAATCCTGTTCAGATGACATATGCCCCAAGATTTTCTCCGGACAATGAATCGGCGGTTCTCGCGATTATAATCGATGGAAAGAGCTCTATATACAAAATAAATTTTGCTACAAATAAGTTGACTCAATTAACAACAAGCGAAGGAGTCGACTGGCATTCTCGAGATGGCTCAACGATTGACACGTCTCCTTGCTATTCTCCGGATGGAGATAAGATCGTTTTCACATCGAACAGAGCAGGTAGGGAAGCTTTATACACTATGAATGCAGATGGCTCTGATCTCAAAAAAATCAGTAATAGCGATGGAAGGGCAAATTATTCACAGCCTGTTTGGTCTCCGAGGGGGGATCTCATAGCCTTTGCTAAACAGATGGGTAAAGAATTTTATATTGGGGTTATGAAGCCGGATGGATCGGGCGAAAGGTTGATAACCAGTGGCTTTTTGGTTGAGTCTCCATGCTGGTCTTCTAACGGAAGATATCTCACATACACAATCGAGCCAAATCGAGGGGCAAAGCCAGCAATTGCCGTTGTCGACACAACTGGAGTTCATGCAAGAATTTTACCGACGAAAGGAGTGGATGCCGCTGATCCTGCATGGTCTCCAACGATCGGTTTCACAGAGATTGGCAAGCAAAGACCTGAGGAAAAAGCGAAGGAGCAGCCTGTATACAAGGAAGCCGAGGCAGATACAGATGACGAAGAGGATGAGCCGAAGAAGCCTGCGAAAAAAGAGAATCATAAAAAACCTCATGTAAAATCAGAAGGGTTTCTAAAGGTTCCGGAAGACAGCGCTCATTCTCATATAAAAAACAAAAAGAAGAAGGTGTTTGGTAAGAGTGTCAAATAAGCTGCAATAAAGAATGCTATAATTTTATAAAGCGATTAATATATCCTTGACTGTACTAATATTTCGATCTATAATGCTTATTATGATAATTGTTTTGCTGTTTCTCAATGGAGGTTAATTATGTTTATGAAGAAAATTTTGCAAATGGTGGCTGCTCTGACCGTGGTTGCTGGGTGCTCTAATGATGCGAATGCTAGTTTGCAATTGTTTATGGGCTTAGCTTTGCTTACTGAGGATAACAGTCATGCTCAATTGGTTAAGGAAGCTTCGGCTAGTAATCAATTGTTTAAAGGATTAGCTTCTCTGACCGTGGGTGACAGTCGTGCTCAATCGTTCAAGAAAGCTTTGTCTTGCCTCTCAGATAGTGATAGTTTGCAAAAACAACTAGCACTCCTGAAAAACGTTGACAAGGATGGCCAAACAGGATTAATGCGCGTAGTGCAAGGCAAAATTGTTATAAATTTTAATGCCAATATTGCCTGTCTACTTCCCTTGGGAAAGAAAGACAATCAAGGGAATTCAGCGCTAATGCATGCTGCAGGCTGTGGTCAAAAAATAAATTCATTTCTGCTTGAAACTCTATTGACTGAAGCAAAATTGGTTAACAATGACAAGCAAACTGCTTTGATGAAGGCGGCGTATTACGGCAATCGCGAGTTCGTAGAACTGCTTAAGCCACAAGAACTTAAAATGCAGGATAGCAAAGGACAAACGGCGCTAATGCATACTTTGTTGGGATGGAGAAAATGTAACGAGCAGAAGCAAGATTCCTATCACCAGGAAGATTGCTATTTGGATTGCGTA
>CAXNGE010000098.1:0-3206 GCA_964201935.1 Alphaproteobacteria bacterium
TGTGTCCTTTTTCAACGAAATACTTTATAAACTCAGACCTTATTTCAAAGACAGAGGAAACCATAGAGAAACTAAGCCAAATCAAATGTCATGTTGTGTAATATTATATCACTTTCGTGCATAGAAATTTAAGAAAAAATTTCGCCCATAGCTTTGAGTGAGTCGGCGTTATTTATTGGGATGACGGCTTCGCGTCTGAGGCCTCCTGGAAATATTGCTGTTATTAATAAAATTATGTTTGTATCAAATTTCCTTGACTCACAGGATGTTTTTCTGTATATTGTCCAAGAAGAGAGCAAGTCTGCGAGAGAAAAAACTCACATGATGAAGAGCTTTCTAATTTTATGGAGGAATAACATGAAGAAATCTAAAATTTTACTGGCTGCGCTGATAGGACTTGCTTCTGTGATAAACTCTTCAGCTTGGTCTACGGGAAAACAGCCGCTTGTTCCGGCATTTAAGGTTGGCTCTGATAGCGATATAATAAGTCAGAGAGATTTAATGCAGTTAAATCTGGAATTACTTCAGCAGATCCCGTCTTTTAAAGGGAAGTCAGCCGAATATGTTGTGGAGACGGTTCAGCAGAGATTTGGCAGTTTGTGTGATAGAGACGAAGATGCGATTCTTGAAAATAATATTCCGTTGCAGCAGTTGCAGATGGCGGTTAAGATTCTTGGTCCTGTCACGAACAACGCGTTACCTTCAGAGGATTTTTTTAGAGAGTTGCAAGAATCTATCTCGACCATTAAGCCTGTTAAACGGCCAATAATTATTAAGCCTGCCTCACAATCTACAAAAGAGAAACGGATATCTGAGTCAAATATGCAGCACCAAAAGGAAATTGAGCAGATTAACACACAACATCAACAGGATCTTGAGCAACTAAAGATGCAACTAAGCGCGCAGTTTCAAGAAGATATAGCTCAATTAAACATGCATCATCAACAGGAGATCGACCAGCTAAAGGAGAAAGAGCAACAGACATATGGAGCTGTCCAACAGTTGAGCATTTTATTGCTAGATAATTTGAAATATTTAACTGAATATAAATAACCCACCAAAAAACGGAGGCTTCGCGTCTGAGGCCTCCTGGAATACTTCAAAAAATCTGTTGCAAAGCAATTTTACTGCGATAAATTTGCTATTGCCCAATTGTCTAAACACAAAATAACTGCCACTTTTTTGATATCGAGGCATTTAAAAAACGACTTGAATAGATGACGTCTTTGTGATGGAGCACTCTTCTCTCGATCGCTTATCAACTTAATTGAGTGTAGTGTTGTTACGAGACGAATTTTTATGATTTAGTGCATTGACTGTGATCATTTTAATTTATCATAAAATGTTTGGATTATAGTGTTGATGTCCAAGCGCGCAATGTTGTAATCTATGTAAAGGTACACATTTTATATTGTTAACTATCATGAAATTTTCTACGTTTATTACCATATTGATTTTAGTTCTCGTTGCTGTGTTGGGATTCAAAAAATTCACTGCGAAAGATAAAACAGAAGTTAAAATAGAAACAAAAGAGCAAAAAGACAATAAATCCACGGAAAAAAACAATGGCGGTGCAGACAAGTCAAAAGAATCTGAAAAATCAACAAATCAAAAGCCAGAACAAGATAAAAAATCAGATAATAGCAAGAAGACAGAAAGAGCTGAGGGCTAGATAAGTGTTCGATAGAGTTAAAATCTGGAACTACATCAAGGAATGGGTCGTCGTTCTCGGCATCTTCGGAGTCGTTAGTTGTTTTTTGTTTCAACCTTTTAAGATTCCATCAGGATCGATGATCCCAACATTTTTAGTTGGTGATTTTTTAGTTGTGAACAAGTTCGTCTATGGTTATTCGAATAATTCGTTTCGGTTTGGAACTGTCAATGTTCCGCTTCCGACGATCGAAAATCGTCTCTTTGCTGGAAAAAATCCTGAAAGAGGCGAGGTCGTTGTTTTCAGAAACAGCAAAAGCCGTGATGAAAATTGGATCAAAAGAATCATCGGCATGCCAGGAGATAAGATACAAGTCATCGATGGGATCGTAAATATTAACGACAAGCCAGTGATCTTGAAGGAAGCCGGCGAATTCACATCTCTTGAAAACGGAGAACTTGTTATTCACAAAAAATACATGGAAACTCTTCCAAACGGATGCGAACACGTCATTATCAAAAGAGATGAATTCGGGACAGGAAGGCTCGACAATATAGACCCTGTCATTGTTCCTAAGGGGCATTACTTCATGATGGGAGACAACAGAGACAATTCGATAGACAGCCGAGTCCAAGAGGTTTTGGGTTTCGTCCCTCTGAATAACATTGTTGGAAGAGCTGAGCTTATCTTCTTCTCAACGGATTGCAATTGGTATGAAGTCTTGAAGTGGCCCTTCTCTGTCAGATATGAGAGACTCCTAACATTTGTGAAATAAGGATGATGATTTCGGAAGCTCTGCTATACAAGTTTAAGAATACGACTCTAATTAATGACGCTCTACGTCACTCCAGCATCAAAAAACATGCAACAATGTTTGAGAGGCTGGAGTTTCTTGGCGATAGGGTTCTTGGACTTGTTATCTCAGAATATCTCTTCATTAATTTTAAGAATCACAAAGAAGGGAGCCTGGCAAAAATGCATTCGGCTTTTGTTTGCTCAGAAGCCTGTTATAAAGTCGCTCAAAAGATCTGTCTTGATAAGAAGATCCAGACGGCCGGAGATCAGCTCAAGAAGAACAAGACAGTCTTGGCCGATGCGATGGAAGCCATTATAGGAGCTGTTTTTATCGATGGCGGCTTTGATGCTGCTCGAACAACTGTCTTGCACCTCTGGCAGGAATTATTTGAGGGTTTTGACACATCATTTCAGGATCCCAAGACCCAACTCCAAGAGCTAACTCAAGCTAAAACCGGAGAAGTTCCTGTTTATGAAGTCGTTTCTGTCTCTGGGCCAGATCACGACCAAACTTTTGTCGTCTCAGCAAAGGCAAAGATGGAAGAAGAGCTCGGAGAGGGAAAATCAATAAAACTCGCCGAGATAGATGCAGCTAAGAAACTATTAGCAAAACTCCTTGTTCAAATTAAAAGTTTTTGAATTCAAAAAATTTGAAAGTGTTTTAGCTTGGCACTCAAATGTTGCACTAGCAAGAAGGTGCCCACCGTTAAGTCGCAATGGAAGTGTCTGGCACATTTGCAGAAGACATTATTAAAAACGC
>CAXNGE010000099.1:0-3200 GCA_964201935.1 Alphaproteobacteria bacterium
GGCGCAAGAATCGGGGTTTGCTGCGACATACCAACGTTCCAAGGCTGCGCTATTGGTGAAATCTGCTGACCAGTAAAATTGCCAGGCATCCCTTGATTAAAAACGCTTAACTCACTTGCCATGGACACGTTTGTTAAAATGGCAGCAAGAGCCAACAAAAACGTCTTTGTTATTGTTTTTTTCATTTTATTTACCTCCTTTGTTAAAATTAATATTCCTAAAGTTTGCTAATTGTGTGAAACAGACTAGTCAGATTTTTTATTGAAAAGTTTTTACAAGTCTTTGTCAAAAATTTTACGTATTGCACATTGTATATCATGCTCTATGTCAGCATCCTAACGCTATATCACGACACCTATACTATCTTATACAACTTTTATTGTCAACTGTTTTTTGCGGTGAGATTTATTGAATATTCACTTTTATATTTTAAAGAATTGTTGTATAATGATTTTTAAGTGAATAAAGTTTTTACAAAACTCTCAAATGGATAATTCAAAGATGCCTATGCAAGCAGGAGAAATGCTGGGCAATCAAGCTTCTGATGTTGTTGTGAGCGGAGCTTCGCATGTTGCAAACGCCTCTGTCACTCAAAGTTCTTCAATGTTTGGCCTCTTCTGGAGCGCGAGCCCTGTTATAAAACTTGTGATGGTCGGGCTTTTGTTGGCTTCAATTTGGTCTTGGTCCGTCATGATAAACAAGCATTTCCGTCTAAAAAAGTTAAATGCCTATGCCGATGCTTTTGAAGACAACTTCTGGTCTGGGATGCCATTGGAATCTCTATACAGAGAGCTGAAAAACGCCGCCTTTGATCCAATGTCAACTGTGTTTTGTGCGGCTATGGCAGAATGGCAAAGATTCACAGGAAAAAATCCAACCCATTCTTCTTCAGACTCAAAATCCTTGGAGATGAGAGTTGATAGAGCCATGCAAATAGCTATCCGAAAGGAAATCGACGATCTCGAAAAGGGAATGGGATTTTTGTCGTCACTTGGAACGATGGGAGTTATCGTCGGCCTTTTTGGAACGGTCGTTGGAATTATGGCTGGAGTCAATGCAATTGCCACACAGCAAAATGTCAGCATGGTAACAGTTGCTCCGATCATTGCAGAATCCCTCCTCACGACAGCGATGGGTCTTGTTGCTGCAATTCCTGCCGCCCTCGGATACAATAAATTAATGACGGACATAAATCGATATGTCAGCAGGCTTGAGACATTTGCCGATGAGTTCAGTTCTATAATTTCGAGGCAATTCGATGAGCATTAAGCCCAGAAGAAAGAAAGGATCAAGCCATCATGAGGTTCAGGTCAATGTTGCACCTCTTGTCGATGTCATGCTGGTCCTCGTCATAATATTTATGATAACAGCCCCGATACTCAATGTTGGGGTCCAGGTGGATCTTCCAAAAACCAAGGCCTCTGCTACGAATGATTCAAAAACAACTCCAATTATTATATCGATCGATAAAGACGCAAAGATTTATATAGAGGAAGCGAGTGTAACCTTAGACGATCTCGTCAAAAAACTTCCCTCTATCCTCGCCAATGGAAAAAGTGATACAATATATGTGAGGGGTGATAAGGATCTTCAATATGGAACAATCATGAAAATTATGGGGATAATTGCATCCTCTGGAGCATGCAAGGTTTCCTTGATATCAGAATCAGAGCCAAACTCAACTCCACCTTCAAAAGAGCCTTTAAAACGCAGCCGTAATAAAGAGCCGGTCAAAAGAAGGTAAGAATCATGAGAATTTCGCTCATTATTTCAATTATAATTCACGTTGTTGTCATTGCTTTGTGTTATTTCGGGATAGGCGGATTATTTTCGGAGAGGATAAAGGACTCTGGACATGTTGTCTTCGATTTCGTCGAGATAGGACCGAAAAGCAAGGCTCCAATGTTATCACAGGTCGAAGGCAAAACTAGCAAGACAAAAGCACAAACTCCAGAGGATCAGACGATAACTGCTCTGAACCAGCCATCTGAAAGCGCCCCACGCAAGGAAGAGAAAAATCCTGAGCTGAAAAAGAAGGAGGAAGCGAAAAAAGAGCCCCCTAAGGATGAGAAGGTTGTTCCTATAAAAGATAAAAAAGCAAAGCCGACGAAGAAAGAGCCTAAAAAAAAGCAGGAGCAAAAATCACAAAAGAATATCACGCAAACTAATTCAAAGGCTCTTGATAATTCTGTTGTTAATCTCAATAGGAACAAAAAAAGCAAAGCTAATATTGATCCGAAATCTGCCAAGAAATCTTTTAATAGCGCCCTAGATAGCGCCCTTGCAAAGGATGACAACGAGAACACCGGAATCAAGGCGGAAGAAGTTGGAGCCGTGTTAACTGCAACTCAAATTGATCTCATCGTTCAGACTATCAGGAAATGCTGGCACTTCCCAGCGGGACTTAAAAACGCTGAGGATCTCATCGTTGATATAAAAATGGAACTTGACCCTAAGGGCAACGTCAAAAAAGCCCAAATCATGAACGATAGCTCAGATCCAAACTTCAAAATTGCCGCAGAGAACGCATATCGAGCTGTCTTAGATCCAGCCTGCAGCCCCCTGCCCCTCCCTCCTGAGAAATATGAGGAATGGAAAGAGCTAGAACTTAGCTTCAACCCAAAGGATATGTTTAGATAGTTTGTCCTTCTATCTCTTTCGCAATTTTCTCAGCCGCGCCAGGAATAAATATCTCATCCAAGGCCAAGGCAATGTCCACAAGTTTCTGTTGTGATTCGATTAATTTTTTTATAGTCTCAAAGAAGACGGCCGACGAAACATCTTTCTCCTCAAGCAAAATCGCGGCTTCTTTATCGGCAAGAGCTCGGGCATTTTCCAACTGATCTCCATTTATGGAGTTTTTAAAGGGCACCAAAATAGAAGGCTTTCGAAACCCAATTATCTCAAAGATGCTAGATGCGCCGGATCTTGAGATAACTAAATCTGCATCTCGGTATATTTCGTCTATATGCTCGAAGAAGTGACTGACAACATTTTCAATTTGAAGATCATTGTATTTTTTTTGTATTGTTTTTATATCCTCAGTTCTTGCCTGCTGAAAAATTCTAAGCTTTTTCAGCTTTGATATTTCGCAAACGGAATCAACAAGTTCTTCAGAAAATATTTTGGCTCCCTGGCTTCCTCCGAAAATAAGGATAGTAAATTCATCAGAAAGTTTGGCCTTCTTTTGGAATTTATAT
>CAXNGE010000100.1:0-3198 GCA_964201935.1 Alphaproteobacteria bacterium
TTTGGTAAGAATACAGAGTCTTTAAGTTGTTTTGTTAAATGCGGCATTATTTTTCTCCAAAGAATTTTTTATGATAATCTCTCAAAATGAGATGGCTGCAACGTAGGAGCTTTTTTATACGAGACAATGTCATTGATGCCATTTCTGCAAGCTTCTCTATCGCTAAATCGTGTATAGCTGCACAAATGGCAAAAATATCTCTACCCAAATTGTATTTTCCTTTTTTTGGGAACGATTTCTTGTAAGACCAATGTGGCGAGTTTGTCAAGGCCAAAGAGCGAAGCGTGCCTTTACAAACGCAAAGCCACAATTGGTATAATCGTGTCTCCCAAAAAAAGGAATGGCAGAGCCACAGGAATATATATCCCAACCTAAGCAACTCGTTCCTTATCGTAATGGCGGAGGTTATATGTATTCTCCGCCTGTGAAAAGACGTACGCACGATAAGATATTGCATTTCACATACACTTACACGAAGCATAAAAATATCATCTACTCCGCAGGCTTGCCAAGAATGTGTATGTGAGCATGCATAACCTCCTGCATCCCAAACTTCCCAGAATTTGAAACGAGTTTGTATCCGCCTTCTTTTAAATGCAACATATCAATCAATTTCGCAATTGCCTTATTTACGTCGACTATTTCAGCATCTGAAGCATTTTTGGCAAAATCTGCAAAATCAACGTATTCTCCCTTTGTGATGACAAGAACATGAACAGGAGCCTTTGGAACGATATCATTTATAGCTATAAAATGATCCCCTTCAAGAACTATGTTAGTTTCTATTTCCTTATTTATTATCTTATAAAACACATTATTCTTATCATATTGCATAACAATTTCTCCAATCATTAGTACTTAATTATCGCAGAACCCCAAGTGAGCCCGGCACCTAGCGCAGTCAACAACAATGTGTCTCCTTTTTTTATTTTCCCATCGTCTATGGCGCATTTCATGGCCAAAGGAATAGAGGCAGAAGACGTATTTGCGTGTTCATGAATATACAAAATAACTTTCTCTATTGGAAAATCTTTCATCTTACACAAGGACTCTAAAATCCTTCTATTTGCTTGATGCGGGACTATCCAGTCTATATCATCCATTGTCATGTTGTTTTCTGCCAGGATCTCGTTCATTGACATAGCCATATACTCAATAGCATATTTAAAAACTGGCTTTCCGTTCATTGTTAGATAGCCTCTGTGGTCGTTTTGCTCGCCTTGGTTCGCCAAAATGTAATCGTGCTTCGACTTCTCTCCGTCTGAATATAGCTTGGTTGCGATTATTCCATTGCTTGTGTCCTC
Organism: Alphaproteobacteria bacterium; assembly: GCA_964201935.1. Classification (GTDB taxonomy): domain Bacteria; phylum Pseudomonadota; class Alphaproteobacteria; order RUG11792; family RUG11792; genus CAXNGE01. Next base: position 1,305 of record CAXNGE010000100.1, read on the forward strand.
GTGCGAACTCTGCAAAAGCATTGCTCCAGCTCCATCTCCGAACAAAACACACGTTGATCTGTCTGACCAATCAACAAAAAGAGACAATGTATCGGCGCCTATGAGCAAGACATTCTTCAAGGATTTCGTCTTAATTAAGCTGTCTGCTATGGAAAGGCCATAGATAAATCCAGAACAGGCTGCGTTAACATCAAATGCAAAGGCATTAACTGCCCCGATCTCTCCTTGAATCTTGCAGGCGCAAGATGGGAATCTTCTGTCTGCCGTTGCTGTTGCTACTATGATTGCATCAACTTCAGACGCACAAATTCCAGCCTTCTGCAGAGCATCTGTTGCAGCCTTCGCTCCCAAATCAGAGGCAAACTCCCCATCCGAGACGAGATGCCGACGCTCAATTCCTGTTCTCTCATATATCCATTCATGAGAAGTATCAAGAGTTTGAGAAAGATCATCGTTGCTGACCACCTTTTTAGGTAGAGACGACCCAACGCTAGTTATTATCGTACGCATGAGTTTTTTCCATTTCCGAGCTTGATATTGCTTCTTTGAGATTCTTTATAAAATTAGATCTTGCAAGTTCAACTGCTACAGATATAGCGCTGGCAAAACCCACAGCATCAGAGCTTCCGTGACTTTTAATTGCTATGCCGTCAAGACCAACGAGGGAGGCTCCATTATGCCGGCTTGGATCCATTTTGTTCTTTATTCTTGACAACATACCAAGGCAAAACAAAAAGCCTATTTTCCCAAGAATGCTCGACTTTATTCCTTCCTTAAAAAGATGCACGAGGAATCTTATTGTTCCCTCCATCGTTTTTAAAGAGATATTCCCGGAGAATCCATCGGTTACTATAACATCGGCCGTGCCCTTCGTTATGTCTGTGCCCTCTATGAACCCAACAAAATTTATGTCCTTTGAGTTTTCAAGGAATTCATAGGCTCCTTTGAGAGAATCAGTGCCCTTGCCTTTTTCAGTGCCAACATTTAATAACCCAACAGATGGGTTGTCGACCTTTAAGAGAACCTTAGCTGCGGCAGCCCCCATTATCGCAAATTGAATAAGGTTAGTTGAAGAGCATTCAGTGTTCGCTCCAAGATCAAGCATGACACTCTTTCCTTTAACATTTGGCAGGATGCTTATAAGAGCAGGCCTCTCAACATCCACCATTGTTTTGAGAATTATCTTTGCAAGAGCCATATATGCGCCAGTGTTGCCAGAAGAAACAACTGCACCCGCCTTTTTATCAGCAACATGCAAGATAGCCTCAAACATGCTAGTGCCTCTGCCTCCACGAACTGCAGCCGATGGCTTCATATCAGGGGATATGACACTACTCCCTGTATTGTAAATCTCATAAATGCTTCCTGGGATGTTTGGGAATTTGCCTATCTGAGCCTCAATTATACTCCTATCGCCAAAAAGATCGAAAGCAACGCCATCAAAGCCATTTTTGGAAATATAAGAGCTCAGGCCGGCAATGGTGCTTTCAGCTCCATGATCGCCGCCCATAACATCTATAGCAACTCTAACCATTAACTAAACCTTAGAGACACTCTTAATCGATGTCATATAGTCTACGCTTCCTTTGCGTTCCCCACAACCCCTATATTGCGTCCAGCATAAAAATTACAGAAAGGGCAAACATTGTGAGGCATAATTGCACTACCGCAATTATCACACTTCGCAACATTAACCGCCTTTATAAAGTCGTGAGACCTTCTCATATTCCTCTTGGAAGTTGAAGTCTTTTTCTTAGGAACTGCCATTTTAAAATACCAAAAAATAAAATATTCATATAACCGTTTATATTAATAGCACATTTCATGAGCCACAGTCAAGATGGTTGTGCATTTTTAAACACAACAGACTTCCTTCAAAGCGCCCCCCTTATTT
>CAXNGE010000101.1:0-3170 GCA_964201935.1 Alphaproteobacteria bacterium
TCAACCTTTGCGGCTACCATATGATCTATGAGTTCGAAAACTTCTTCTTTTTTCTCACCGACTCCGACGATTAATCCGGTCTTTGTTATCATGTTTGGAAAATATTTTTTGACATCCCTTAGAAATTTGATTGAGATGTCATAGTCTGCTGGTGGCTTCTTGACCTTATTATGGAATCTTTTTATGATCTCTATATTGTGTCCGAAGACATCGGGCGCGGCTGCTGCGACGATCTTGATCAGCTTAACTGTCCCCTGAAAATCAGGCGTTAAAATTTCGATTTTTGCCTCGGGGGCTTCCTGTTTTATTGCGCAGATCACACTTGCAAAATGTTCTGCTCCACCATCCTTCAGGTCATCCCTAGTCACGGAGGTTATAACGGCGTATTTGATGCCAAGTTCTCTCACGGCGTTTGCTATATTCATAGGTTCAGCAGGGTCAAGTGGAGCCGGACAACCCGTCTTAACGCCACAGAATCCGCAATTCCTAGTGCAGGTGTCTCCCATTATCAGGAAAGTTGCAGTTTTATGTTTCCAGCATTCTCCGATGTTTGGACATAAAGCCTCCTCGCAGACAGTGTGGACATTGTTTTTCCTAATAATATTCATTGTTTCTTCGAAGCCTCCGGCTCCAGGAGACTTCACCCTCAGCCAATCTGGCTTCCCAAGTTTTTCCGAAATATCACTCATTTTATATACTCGTTTCTATATATTTCTTAATGCAACTTAAAAAACTCTCAAGTATCTGAGAGTCTAGCCCGCCGCATTGTACAAGGTCTTTTCTACCACCGAATTTGATCTCTAATTTCATGGAATCTTTCGCGAAGGTCAAGGCGTCGATGGCATTTATTTTTGAGAGAGATTTTGCAGACACGAAGACGCAGACTGACATTTTGTTGCCGGAGAGTTTGTTGCATATAACAACACACCTCTCATCGTCATGTTTCTTCTCAAGGTCGATGATTCCAAGGATGGTTTTTTGATCCGCATCTTGAACAACCGTGTGGAAAAATTTCACATTACCAATTTGATCTAAGGCCATATTAGATTCTTTTGACAAATTCTTTGTCTTTAGATCCGAAATTTGTTTCTCAAGAGTTTTAATATGAGATGCTTGTGACTCTATTTTTTCCACAGCCTTCGATAATTCATCGTCGAAAAATTCTATTATGCTCCTGCCTGTGATCGCTTCAATTCTTTTTATTCCAGCACCTATGGATGTCACGGACAAAACCTTGAAGCCGCCAATCATAGAGGTGTTGGAAGTGTGTTCTCCTCCGCATAGTTCCTTTGAGAATCCATCTCCTATTGTCACGACTCTGACCTTTTCTGGATATCTTTCTCCGAATAGAGCCAGGGCTCCGGCCGCTCTTGCCTCTTCGACAGTCATAATATCCGTTAGAACAGGCATTGCATTTTCAATTGCCTCCCAGACGATATCCTCAATTCGTTTCATCTGATGATTGTCAATTGCTCCATTATAAATGAAATCAAACCTCAATCTATCAGGAGTTACTTGGGAACCTTTTTGAGCGACGTGATCCCCGAGGACGGTTCGAAGCGCCTTTTGAAGAATGTGAGTTGCCGTGTGATTCTCAGAACATCTCTGGCGTTTTTTCCAATTAATTTTCATGGAAACTTCAGAGCCAACCTTCAGACTTCCGGATTTTATAAAGCATTTGTGAGCAATAACACCGGCAATTTTCTGGGTATCAAGAACTTCAATTGAATCATTAATAGTTCCAACATCTCCAGACTGGCCTCCGGACTCTGCATAGAATGGAGTTTTGTCTGTTATAACAAAGATCTCTTCGCCGCTGCTTGCAGAGTCAACAATTTTTGAGTCCTTAACGATGCACAGAACTTTGGCGTTTAAAGTTTCTGTGTCTCTTGCAAAATCAATTTCTCCGACTTTTTCCTTAACATCATACCAAACTTTTTCTGTTGAAGCATCTCCAGTTCCAGACCAGGCTTTCTTTGATAATTCTTTGCCGGCATTTGCGATGCTGTCGAATTCTTTTTCGTTAATAGTTTTGCCCTCTAACCTCAAGATATCCTGAGTTAAATCCAATGGAAAGCCATACGTGTCATATAATTTATAGGCAACATCCGCAGGGAAAACAGAATCCGATCCAATGCACGTTAGCTCACTGTTTAAGATAGACATGCCCTTGTCGATCGTCTTCATGAAGTTCTCTTCCTCACTCTTGAGGACTTGTTCTATGGTGCTCTGCCTCGTTTCCAATTCATGATATGGATTGCCCATCGTTTTCTTGACGGAATTAACGAGTTTATAGAGGAACGGATCTCTCATCCCCATCATATATCCGTGCCTCAACGCTCTTCTGATGATGCGTCTTAGGACATATCCTCTTCCATCATTAGCTGGCATAATTCCATCGGCGATCATAAAGGAAATAGCCCTAATATGATCTGCTATGACATTATTATGATATGTGTATTTTTGATCTTCCTTGTTCGTTATGGCCTTTATGTCATTGATTATGGTCTTGAACAAGTCGATCTCGTAGTTATTGTGAACCCCCTGTAGGACGGCTGCTATTCTCTCTAATCCCATTCCTGTGTCGATTGAAGGCTTTGGTAGGCCTATCCTTGATCCATCTGCCAATGTTTCAAATTGCATGAAGACGAGGTTCCAGATTTCAATGAATCTGTCTCCGTCTTGCTCTGGAGTTCCAGGCAGCCCACCATGAATATGGCTTCCGTGATCATAGAAGATTTCTGAGCAAGGCCCGCAAGGTCCCGTGTCTCCCATCGACCAGAAGTTGTCGTTTGTTGGGATTCTTATGATTCTTGAGTCATCGATCCCTGCGATTTTTCTCCAAAAAGAGGCGGCCTCTTCGTCGGTTACATGGACTGTTACTATGAGTTTATCTTTATCCAGGCCGAATCTTTTTGTCACGCATTCCCAAGCGAAGGATATAGCGTCCTCCTTGAAATAATCTCCAAAGGAAAAGTTCCCAAGCATTTCAAAGAACGTGTGATGTCTCGCTGTGTATCCAACATTTTCAAGATCATTGTGTTTTCCGCCGGCTCTGAGGCTTTTTTGAGAAGTTGTCGCCCTTGAGAATGGCATGTTTTGCTTTCCTGTGAAGACGTCTTTGAACTGAACCATTCCTGAGTTCGTGAACATAAGAGTCGGGTCATTAT
>CAXNGE010000102.1:0-3166 GCA_964201935.1 Alphaproteobacteria bacterium
TTGTTAAAGACCCCCCCTCTTCAATGTTTCTTGCGGCTCCGAAGAATCTCTTTGGCCTCTGCAGAGCGTTTGAGTCGACTCCTCCTGTCAAGACCTTTCCAGAAGATGGCACGACTGTGTTATATGCCCTCGCTAGACGTGTTATCGAATCCAACAATATAACAACATCCCTCTTATGCTCAACGAGTCTCTTGGCCTTCTCCAAAACCATCTCCGTCACCTGGACGTGCCTCGTTGCAGGCTCATCGAACGTCGAGCTGATAACCTCTCCCTTGACAGATCTTTGCATGTCTGTGACTTCCTCAGGCCGCTCGTCTATCAACAAGACTATTAGATAGATACCTGGGAATCGCGCAGTAATAGATTGCGCAATTGTTTGGAGCATGACTGTTTTACCGGTTCTCGGAGGAGCGACAATCAAAGCTCTTTGCCCCTTCCCGATTGGAGAAACAAGATCAATGACTCTTTGGGTGAATCCGGTGTTGTTATTGTCCTTCGTTGGACTTGGATTCTGCAGCTCAAGGGGGATCATTTCTTCAGGATAAAGAGGAGTCAGGTTATCAAAGTTTGTTCTTCTCTTTATGTTCTCAGTTTCCTCGAAATTGACCTTAGTTATCTTTAGGACTGCGAAATATTTTTCTGATTCCTTTGGGGCTTTTATTTGACATTCTATAGTATCTCCAGTTTTGAGCCCTAGCTTCTTTATGAAGGCTGGTCCCACATACACATCGTCTGGCCCTGGCAGATAATTTGACTCTGGCGATCTCAAGAACCCGAAACCGTCTCCCAAAACCTCAAGGACTCCAACACTTGATATAGGAATATCAGCTTCTGAAACTTTCTTTAAAATAGAAAAAACAAGATCTTGTTTTCTTAGGATGTGTGGATTTTCTACGTTATGCTCTGTGGCATATTCTAACAATGTCGGCAACGACTTATTTTTTAATTCTTGAAGATTCATTTTACCTTTACTCAGTTAATATAAGTTCGAAAACATCATGCGGCATAAAGAAAAAATATTGATCTTAAGCGCAAATCGTGATAGATTTAGTCTACAGTGTTTTTGTTAGAAATGAAATAACTTTTTAGGTGCGCTATGAAAAAAAATATTCATCCTGATTATCATACAATCTCCGTTGTCATGACGAACGGCGAAAAATTCGAGACTAGATCTGTCTTTGGCAAAGAGGGAGACGTTGTAAATTTGGATATCGATCCACTGAGCCATCCCGCGTGGACTGGATCTGGACAAAGGATTTTAGATACCGCTGGCCAAGTCAGCAAGTTCAATAAGAGATATCAGAACTTCGGTTCAAAATAATAGACAAAATCAGTTTCTCGGGCAACAATTTTCTTGTCCGAGACCTGACTGAAAATAAAATCCATTCACAGAAATCTGAGACTATTCATGGCGATATCAAAATAAATAATCGTTTGTTTTTAGCGAAAAAATAAAAATCGAGATTTATTGCAGAAGGTTTAATCGTAATGAGGTCTTGACTTTTAAAACTACTCGTGGTACATTAACAGTTGGATATGGTGCTAGAAAAAATGAAAAATATGAATAATACGCACAATAGCCATTTTAGAGAAGGCGTCGGAATTGTCCTGCTGAATAAGGAAAACAAAGTCTTTGCTGGCAAACGCACTTCCGTCAACACTAAAATGGTGTCATGGTTCTTAAAAAAACCATGGCAAATGCCTCAGGGCGGAATAGAATCTGGAGAAACTCCAAAGGAAGCGATGCTTAGGGAACTCCTGGAAGAGGTTGGGGTAAGCAATGTTGAGATCCTTGGAGAAATCGAAGATTGGCTAGAATATGTCGTGCCTCATGGCCTGAGACGAAAAGGCGGTTCTTTTGTCGGGCAAAGGCAGAAGTGGTTCCTATTGAGATTCCTAGGTAAGGACTCCGATATAAACCTCAACTATTCAAATCACAGCGAATTCGATGTCTGGAGATGGATGAGCGTCGGGAACGTCATAAGGTTATCAGTGCATTTTAAGAGGAACCTATATATAGACGTCTTCAAGAGATTTAAGTGGCATTTTGACAAGCAAAAAGAGAACACGTAAATTGTTGTGAACAATTTCTCATCTGTTAATTCGTAACTTTAAAGTTTTGACTAATAGTTGCCAGTAAATTCTAAAAATAAAATTTATAAAAATTTCACGCATTAGTAATTTATTAACCTTTGTAGTTTAAAATTAGTAATGAGTGGTTTTTTATGAAGTCAGAAAAAATGAGCGCAAAATTTTTATTATATCTCGGTGGATTGCTAGCAATTATTAGCAATATTGAGGCTCAAGCAAACTTTGTCACGAGGGCGGGTGAGGTTAGGCATCGTGATGCAGTAATGCAAAATGCTCACAGTAAAGCTTCATCAAATAAAGAAAACACATACATTAACAAATCAAAAACTGACAAGTTCTTTACTAAAATGATGGCGGCGGCTGCCGATGGGAACCTCCAAGAAGTTGAGAAACTAAAAAAAGGCAGTATGTTCTCAAAGAGTCAACTCTGCCTGAAAGATTCAGATGGCTGGACTGCTCTAATGTATGCCGCTTTAGAGGGGAAGGTCGGGGTAATTGACGCCTTATTAGCAGAGGCCGGAGAAACAAATGGCGATGCTGGAATGACTGCATTGATGATTGCAATAAAAAATGGAAACTTTGACGTTGTACAGAAGCTGAAACCTTATGAGGAAGGATACAAAGATGTGGTTGAAAAGAAAACCGCATTGATGTATGCTGCAATGTATGGCTCCGTTGCAATGATGCAATTATTCCTTCATCAAGTCAGGGCAACTACTTTTGTGATGGGAAAGACGGCATTAATGTTGGCAGGTAGTGTTGACGCGATAAAGCTTCTTCTTCCATATGAAAAAGGTATGCGAGAAGCAGAAAAAGGAATGACCGCGTTGCAGTTAGCTATAAAAAATGGAGATGTAGAGCGAGTGAGAATTCTCGCCCCATCTGAAGTAAAACACACAGATTTAGAAGGCAAAACTCCTTTTGAGTATGTTCAACACTATAATATGCCTGAATCGAAAAGAAATGAAATTACAAACATTTTAACAGAAGCAGATGCAAAAACTCCACAACCTCAAGACCCAGAAGCAATAAAAAGTAAACCACCTGTTGTTATAGATAAAAATGGTAACACGAC
>CAXNGE010000103.1:0-3014 GCA_964201935.1 Alphaproteobacteria bacterium
AGTTTTTGTTAGCCTAATATTAATTGTAGGGAGTTTTTTGTATTATGAATTTTGAAAACATCAAATCCGACGAGATGAAGTTTGAATATAAAGTTGTATTCACCGCGGATGAAATAGAGAAACAAATATCTAATGCCGTTGCAGAGAAAGCAAAGACATTCAAGATGCAGGGCTTCAGAACTGGGCACGTTCCTTTAAATATCGTCAGAAATAACGTTGAAAACACAGTCATGAAAGATGTTTTCGATGAGCTTATATCAGAGGCTTGCGATAAAATTATTAAGGAACTCAAAGCTCAGGATTTAGCTTCGAAGCCGACATATCATTTTGATGGCCAATATGAAAAAGGCAAGGACATTTCATTAACGATGTCTATAGAAGTTGCTCCTAGCTTTGAATTGAAGCCATATCAAATCGAGCTAACAAAGATCGTCCCAAATGTCAGGAAAGAAGACATTGATAAATCCATCAAGGATTTCATGTATAATCTGCCAGTACGTGAAAATGCAGAGGATGGCTATGCAATTCAGCACCGTGACGAGATTTCCTACAAGGCAATATGTTATATTAATGGCGTTGAAAACAAAAAGAGAAGCTTTAGCGAAAGCCTTATCCTACCAAGTGAAATCCCTGCTGATGCTGAGTTCCTTCTTGGGTTCGTTGGGAAAAAAGCTAAGGAAAGCTTCGATTTCGTTCCAAAGACAGAGAAGAACACAAAGTACACCTTCATAATCAAAAACATCAAACGTATCCTTGGCGAGCTTTCTCAAGAAGACTATGCTGTTAAGAAAGGCTTCGAAAACTTTGCGACATTTGAAGCGTTCGTAAAGGAAAACATTGGAAACGATATCGTTTCTATGGCGTTTTTGTATCACAAAAATCAAATACTAGAAGCGTTGGCCACTCAATACAAATTCAGCCTTCCAAAAAGTGTTTTAGAATTGGAAATGAAAAATATTATCAATAATGTTAAAAAAGATCTGGAGGAATCCCAGAAAAAAGGCACCGCATCCGAGGAAGATCTTAAGAAGACAGACGCAGAATTAGAAAAAGAATATTCTGATGTGGTGAGTAAAAGAGTTTTGCTTGGATATGTTCTAAATAAAATCGCCAAGGAGGAAGGAATTACTGCGTCTGAAGAAGAGCTGAAGAATGCAATCATGCGAGAGGTTAATGCTAATCCTGTCTTAGCTAATCATATTGTGCACTATTACCAAAACTCTCCTTCCGCCGTTGCCTATAAAAGAGCTGAGATTATAGAGGCGAAGGTTGTGAATTTCTTGATCTCCAAGGCAAAATCCACAGAAACTCCAAAGACAATTGATGAGGTTGAGGCTATAGTTGCGGATCTTCTAGAAGACTAATAGATAGAAAAAAGGAAAGATATAAAAATGTCAAATTTTATTCCAATTGTTGTGGAGCAAACAAGCAGAGGCGAAAGATCATATGATATATTTTCTAGGCTTCTCAAAGAGAGGATTGTGTTTCTAACTGGTCAAATTTATGACGAGATGGCCTCCCTAATATGCGCTCAGTTGTTATTTTTGGAATCAGAAGATCCATCAAAGGATATTTGCATGTATATCAATTCTCCAGGAGGAGTTGTAACTTCAGCATTCTCCATTATGGATACAATGGGATATATTAAGTGTGATGTTTCAACTCTTTGCATTGGACAGGCTTGTTCCGCAGGGTCATTGTTATTGTGCGCGGGAGCTAAAGGAAAAAGACATGCATTGCCAAACGCAAGAGTGATGGTTCATCAGCCATCTGGTGGAGCTCAAGGACAGGCAACAGACATCGAAATTCAAGCGAGAGAAATCCTGAAGATGAGAGAAAGGCTGAATGCTATCTATGCCAAAAACACTGGTCAAAGCATTGATGCCATAGAAACAGCAATGGAAAGGGACAGATTCATGTCCCCTGAAGAGGCTCTTGAGTTTGGTCTGATCGATAAAGTTATTGCAGGCAGATAATTTTTCTGCGTGTTTAACGAAATGTTTAGTGTTTTCTGTCATGATAGTTACTGTAGGCGGAATTAGCATTTATATTTTTTAAGGTTCATTATGGCGAACAACTCAGGGAAAACCGAAAACGAAACGATGTACTGCTCTTTCTGCGGTAAATCTCAAAATGAAGTGAAGAAACTGATAGCTGGAGCTACTGCTTTTATATGTGATGAGTGCATATCGCTTTGTTCAGATGTTATGAAGAAAGAGGGATCGGATGCTATCAAAGCGAACGATGGTGACTTTCCATCTCCATCGAAGATCTATGAAAAATTAAACGATCATGTCATCGGACAAGACAAAGCCAAAAAAATTCTGTCGGTTGCTGTATACAATCATTACAAAATCTTGAACTGTCAATCGTCAAATTATCCAGATGTTGATATTTCTAAATCGAACGTTCTTCTAATAGGGCCGACAGGAACAGGGAAGACCCTCCTTGCGAAAACCCTTGCTAAAATTATAGACGTTCCATTTGCCATTGCAGATGCAACATCTTTAACGGAGGCTGGTTATGTCGGAGAGGACGTTGAAACAATTATCCTGAAACTTCTTCAGGCCGCAGATTACGACGTTGAAAGGGCTCAAAGAGGAATAGTTTATATCGACGAAGTTGACAAAATTACCAGAAAGTCTGAGAATCCTTCAATCACAAGAGATGTCTCTGGCGAGGGCGTTCAACAGGCTCTCTTAAAGATTATTGAGGGAACGGTGGCTTTCGTTCCTCCTCAAGGAGGCAGGAAACATCCACAGCAAGATTTCTTGCGCATTGATACGACGAATATCTTGTTCATATGCGGAGGGGCGTTCTGCGGTCTTGAAAAGATCATTGCAGCCAGAGGCAAACGAAGTGGGATCGGATTTGGCGCGGATGTCGCGAAAGCAGAGGACAAAAAAACGGGAGAGCTATTCAAATTGGTCGAGACAGACGATCTTTTAAAGTATGGCCTTATTCCGGAATTTGTTGGAAGATTGCCGGTTGTTGCCACACTGGAAGACTTGGGA